>CAZIMQ010000062.1:0-4297 GCA_964540495.1 uncultured Candidatus Saccharibacteria bacterium
AGTACAAATACCGCCTCGACTACTTGGGATTTTGTTGGTCCGGATGGTACATCTTCTACTTTTTATACAACAGCAGATCAATCGCTTACATCTCACCATTCAGGAAATAGATATCTCCGTTATAAACTTTTTATGTCGACTGATGACACTTCTTATACACCTCTTGTTTCTGATATTTCTTTAACTTTTATTTCTTCTTGTATACCCCCTGGACAAGTTCTATTTAATAACCTTGGTTTTGGAATTTACAATATTACTGTAGAAAAATCTGGGTTTATTACTTATACAGGTACGGTTGATATAAATGGTACATTCCAAACTTCTGAAGTTGTTCTTACTGAGTAATTTTTAAGCATGATAGAATATGATTATGAAAAAAGGATTTACATTAGTTGAAACCTTAATTGCTCTGTTTATTTTTTCTTTAGCCACTATTGTTGTGGGAAATTTTGCACGCGATATATTTTTTTATAATTCTGTTGCTCAAAGTGAGCTCGAGGTTGAGTACAGTGGTAGAAAACTTCTTAATCCGATTATAAGTGAAATTAGAAGTGCCACACTTTCGAGTGTAGGGGGTTATCCTGTTGAGTCTGTTGCGACCTCTTCTTTTGTTTTTTTTAGTAATATAGATAGTGATGATAAGAAAGAGAGGGTGAGATATTTTCTGCAAGGTACTAATCTAAAAAAGGGAGTCATAAAACCTACAGGGATAGTTAATTTAGTTTACAATCCAGCAAATGAGGTGGTAACAACCGTTGTTCCTGATGTTCGCAATGGTACAACTTCTGTTTTTTCTTTCTTTGATACAAATTACACAGGATCTTCTACTCCACTAACTTACCCAATAAATATTCCTACTGTGCGTTTTGTAAAAATTTCACTTGTTTTAGATAGAGATCCAAACAGGTTGCCAAATCCTGTTACCGTGACAACTCAGGTTTCAATAAGAAATCTTAAAGATAATCTTTAATATGAAAATTGTTAATTTTAAAAAAGGGAGTTTGTTGGTCACTACTTTAGTTTTTGCTTCTATTGCGACTATTATAATTTCAGGAGTTGTAACCTATTTAGCAGTTTTGATCAAAACCTCTTCTTATATTTCTGCGCGTGAACAAGCTTTTCACGTAGCTGAATCCGGGATTGATTATTATCGTTGGCACTTAGCGCATGCACCAACTGACTTTCAAGACGGTACTGGGGGAGCTGGTCCTTATACACATATTCTGCATGATAAAGATGGTAATCCTAAAGGAATTTTTGAGCTTACAATTACACCACCCCCTGTTGGGAGTACATTGGTAACTATAAAATCCGTAGGGAGGATTTACGCTAGTTCATCTCCTTCTAGAAGTATTACGACCAAGCTTGCTATTCCTTCTTTTGCAAAATATGCAGTAGTAGCAAACGATGACATGCGTTTTGGAGAAGGTACTGAAGTTTTCGGACCAATTCATTCAAACGGAGGTATTCGTTTTGATGGTTTGGCGCACAATATTATAAGTAGCTCTCTTTCTAACTATAACGACCCAGATCATAGTGGGGCAAATGAATTTGCTGTGCACACTCATGTAAATGCACCACCTTCAAGCGGGGTAAATAGTTCTTTTCGTCCTCTTGAGGCTCCACCAAGTGCTATGGCACCAAGACCAGATGTCTTTATTGCAGGAAGACAATTTCCTATATCCACCGTTGATTTTAACGGGATCACAGCTGATCTTTCTAAAATGAAAGCGGATGCAT
This sequence comes from uncultured Candidatus Saccharibacteria bacterium, assembly GCA_964540495.1. Taxonomy (GTDB): domain Bacteria; phylum Patescibacteriota; class Minisyncoccia; order Phycocordibacterales; family CAIRYW01; genus JAUPVJ01. Next base: position 1,741 of record CAZIMQ010000062.1, read on the forward strand.
CTACAACAACCGGAGCTGGGAAATATTTTTCTCCTTCAGGAGCACAGGGTTATTATATTGTTTTGAAAACAAATGATACTTTTGATGTGTATAAAGTAACAGCTCTTACTGCACCGTCTTCGAGTTGTACAAACGTGCTTAGTCAAACCGGTTGGGGAACTTGGAGCATAAGAACCAAGGTTCACCCTGTCACCGGTGTAGTAAACTCTCCTCAAAATTTTCCACTTCCATCAAATGGAATCATCTTTGTTGAAGATCACTTATGGGTAGATGGTCAGATCAATACAGCGCGTGTTACTTTGGCAGCCGGAAGTTTTCCTGATTCTCCATCGCAAAGAAAAAGTATTACAGTAAACAATGATCTTTTGTACACCAATTATGATGGTAGTGATGTTTTAGCTTTGATTGCTCAAAATAATATAAATATAGGCATGGTCAGTGATACAGATCTTCGGATTGACGGAGCTTTGATTGCTCAAAATGGAAGGGTGGGTAGATATTATTATGATCCAAATGGTAATTGGCCATCTGGTGGAGGAACCTCTCATTGTTCTCCTTATCATACTAGAAACCTGATTACTCTTTATGGAATGGTTGGTACAAACATTCGATATGGTTTTGCTTATACTGACGATACTGGGTATGCAGATCGTACTCTTATATATGATCCAAACCTTCTTTATGGTCCGCCACCTAGCTTTCCTTTGACCTCAGATCAGTACCAGACAATCTTTTGGGAAGAAAATAAATAGTAAAAGGTATTTTTTAGTATCTTGAGTTACGATATACTTAAAGTATGTCAATTTTAATGATCGCCAATTGGAAAGCCACCCCAGACTCTTTAAAGGTTGCTTTAAAAAATATTTCTTTAATTTCAAAGATGTCGTCTCCGGGGGTATCAAAAATTATTTGTGCTCCATTTGTATTTGTTCCGCTGATAAAATCAAAAAGTTTAATCATGGGGGCTCAAGATGTTTCACTTTTTACTGAAGGTGCGCATACTGGGGAAGTAACAGCAAAGATGCTTGCGTCTATCGGTGTAAAGTATGTAATTTTGGGTCATTCAGAAAGAAGGAAAATGGGGGAAGACAGAGAAATTATAAAAGAAAAAATTACAAGGGCTTTGTCTGCAGGTATTTCACCTGTTGTTTGTATAGGAGAAAAAGATAGGGATAGTGACGGAGAATTTTTTGGACTACTGCGAGAAGAGTTGCACGCACTTTTTAAAAGTGTACCTAAGAAAAATCTATCAAAAATTGTGATTGCTTATGAACCTATTTGGGCAATTAGTACAGAAAATAAAGGGGCGATTGATCCCAATGTTCTTCGAGAGACTTTGGTTTTTATAAGAAAAATTATGCATGATATTGTTGGAAACAAAGAAGCTTCAAAAATAAAAATCATTTACGGCGGTTCTGTCGATCATAAAAATGCAAAAGAAATTATTAAAGAAGGTGGAGCGGAAGGTTTTTTGGTTGGCAAAGCAAGTCAGAATCCAGCTCTTTTTGAAAAACTTCTTAAATCTTTATGAAAATCATCAGTAAAGACCTTTCTTTAAAAGGGCGAAAAGTTCTTGTTCGAACTGATTTTAACGTACATATCGAAGGGGGATTTGTAAAAGAGACTTTCCGGATTGAAAGAGCGATACAAACTTTAGATTTACTTGTGCGAAATGGTGCAAAAGTGATCATTGTTTCTCATATAGATTCAAAAGAAGGTGGTACTTTAGAGCCGGTTGCTCGTTACTTAACACAGAGATTTCCACGACTTCGTTTTATTTCAGACATATATTCGCCTGAGGCAACGCGAGAAGTAGCCGATTTAAAAGAGGGTGGTATTTTATTGTTTGAAAATTTACGAAAATGGAGTGGAGAGGAAGAGAATGATGAAGCTTTTGCAAAACATTTGGCTTCTTTTGCAGATATTTTTGTACAAGAAGGTTTCGCGGTTTGTCATAGAAATCACGCTTCAATTGTTTCTGTACCAAAGCTTTTACCTTCGTTTGCTGGTTTTTTAGTTGCAGAAGAGGTTTCTAATTTATCTAAAGCTTTTAGACCTCGGAAGCCTTTTCTTTTTATATTAGCTGGAGCAAAATTTTCTACAAAGATTCCTTTGATAAATAAGTTTTTACCTGTTGCTGATAATCTTTTTATTGCAGGAGCAATCGCAAATGATATCTATAAAGCACAAGGTTTTTTTGTAGGAGACTCTCTTGTTGACGATGAACATATTGATGTGAGCGGGCTGTTGGATAATAAAAAAATTATTGTGCCGATTGATGTGGTCACAAGTCACAAAGGAATTGTGTATGAAAAACTGCCATCAGAAATTTCTGTTGGGGAAAAAATAGTTGATGCTGGAAAGAAGACAATGGTTGAAATAAAAAAGATTGTAGACCAAGCTTCTTTTATTGTTTGGAATGGCACACTTGGAAAATATGAACTTGGGTTTGAAAAGGCTACTCTCGATTTGGCAAAAATGATAAGTGAAAGTAATGCGATTACAATTGTTGGTGGGGGAGACACTTTGACTGCGATCGACAAACTTGAACTTTTTG
>CAZIMQ010000063.1:0-4274 GCA_964540495.1 uncultured Candidatus Saccharibacteria bacterium
CATTTTGGAGTATTTAATTTTTTTTCTAAGAAAATTCCAATGTTTATTACAATTATGCTTAAAATAATCGCTAAAACTACAGGTAAATCAGTTAGTTGATATGGACGCACAGCTTCTTCTTCTTTAGCAAACCATTTTACGTGAGCAAGAGCTAATGAAGGCAAGGAAAAAAAAGTTAATAAAAAGGAAAAAAAGATCGATTTATGTTTTTTTAAATTATTCATTGTTTTTTTGAGCTTTTATTATACATCTTTATTTTAGTACGCTATCGCAATTTTTAAAACCCTCCTCGCTTTTTTCTTTTCTAATTCTTTTTCTGCTTCTAGTAGGGTGACACCTGTGGTTGTGACATCATCTATAAGTAAAATGTTCCTACTTGCAACTTTGTCTTCATTCGCTTTAAAAGCATTTTTTAAATTCTCCGTTCTTTCTTCTCGAGAAAGTCCATGCTGATCTTTTGTTTCTTTGATCTTCTTTAATGCTTTGGGAGAAAATTCCATATTTAATATGTTTGCGATCTCTTTTGCAAAGACTTCGCTATGATTGAAGCCTTTTTCAAGTATTTTTTTATCAAAAAGGGGAATTGGCACTACCAAAGGCTCCTCAAAGCCGTAGAGTTCGTTTTCTTCAGCGATTTCGTCCATAAGGTAGTCATGTAATGCCTCAGAAATCTTTTTTGCTACTTCTTTTTCCTCGTTTTCTTTTATTAAAATGATGGCTTTTTTCACGGCACTTTCTCTATAAGGAAAAAAAGCTAAAACTCCAGAAGCTTTTTTGGTAGGAGTGAGAATTTCGCGCCAAAAAATTACATCAAACTCCCTGACTTTTATTTTTAGCTCGTCGTATTCCTCAAAAATCTTCCAGAAATTTTTAAATATAGAGTTTAAGCGAAAAAATAAATTTTTTGAAAAATTCTTCACAATGTTATGATATAATTAAAGCAAAATAGAAACAAAGCTATGGACAATCCTTTTAAAAATTTTTTGAAACACGGAGATCAAAGCGTCATCGGCGTTGATATCGGAGCTTCGGCGATAAAAGTTGTTCAGCTTGCAAAAGTAAGAGGTAAGGCGGTACTTAAAACTTACGGATCTTTAGCTCTTGGTCCCTACGCCGGCCTTTCAATCGGTCAAGCTGTTGCGTTGCCTGCAGATAAAGTGAGTGAAATCATAAACGATCTTTTAAAAGAGGCGAATGTAACCACTCGTAATTCTGGGGTTGCAATTCCCCTTCGTTCGAGTCTTGTTTCTTTGATAGAGGTTCCAACGGTCTCAGATCGCGAGATGCAACAAATGATTCCTCTTGAAGCTCGAAAATATATTCCGGTGCCAGTAAGCGAAGTTACAATGGATTGGTGGATTATTCCAAAAGAAGAAGAAAAATCCTTTGATTTTGAAGTTTTTAATAAACAACAACCACAAGGAGGAACAAAAATTTCAAAAACAGAAGTGTTAGTGGTTTCAATTCATAATGAAATTTTAAATACCTTTGCGAGTATCATCAAAGGGGCGAATCTAGACACTAGTTTCTTTGAAATAGAAATGTTTGCGTCGATTCGGTCTCTCGTCGACCGTGAGACCGCACCTGTAGCTATTTTTGACATGGGAGCTGCAGGTACAAAGCTTTATATTATAGACAGAGGAGTGATTCGAAAATCTCATATCATAAACAAGGGTTCTCAAGACCTGACTCTTGCGCTTGCTCAAGGGTTTCAAATTACTCCAGAAAAAGCAGAAAAAATAAAAAGAAATCTTCACGATGTTGGAGATGATGAAAAAGCTATCTATGACATTATTTCGCTTCCTCTCGACTATATTTTCTCAGAAGCTTCTACTGTACTTTTGGCATACCAAAAGAAATACAATAAGAGTATCAGTAAGGTGATTTTAACTGGAGGAGGAGTTGCTTTGTTTGGATTTGCCGATCGAGCAAAGAAGAGATTTGAAACAGAAGTGGTAATGGGGAATCCTTTTTCAAAAATCGAGACACCTGCATTTTTGACAGACATATTAAAAACAACAGGACTCGATTTTTCTGTGGCTGTAGGTATAGCGCTTCGAAAGCTTCAAGAGTTGGGTTAAAAGTTGTACACAGGAAAATACTTTTTTTATTTTCATCACTACACTTTTTGTTCTATAATTAGAAAAAACCGTGGAAACAAAGTTTCAAACATCTTTCATACCAAAAACAACAATCCAAACACCGACTACTCCTGCGTTTAGGAAAAGTAAGTCTCCGGGGATTTTGGTCTCTTTTTGTTTTTTAATTTTTTTAGTAAGTCTTTTGTTCGCAGCTGGTAGTTTTGGGTACCTTTCTTATTTAGAAAGTACAAAAAAGACAATGGATGAACAATTGAAAGCAAATATTGAAAAATTTGAAAAGAGAACTCTTGAAGAATATGCAAGATTAGACACTCGTATCGAAACCGCAGCTCTTCTCATCAATACACACATTGCCCCTTCTTATTTTCTAGAGTTTTTACAAGCTGAGACTTTGAAAAGTGTTAAATTCAGTAATCTTAAGTATGAACTCTCTTCTGATGGGTCTTACGCATCTGTATCAATGACTGGGGTTGCAAAAAGTTACAATGCCATTGCTTTTCAATCAAACGTATTTGGAAACTTTAAAGATCTAACAACTCCGATTTTCTCAAACCTTGACCTTGATCTGCTTGGCAACGTAACTTTTGCCTTCACTTCAAGAATTAACTCAAGCTTTATTTACTATAAAAATAAAGCAGAAGAGTTTAAGATGAGATCACAAGGTGTTGTTTCTGCAGATGCTCAGCCTACAACAGAAAGCACTAAAGAAAGTACCAACGAAGATTTGGTAGGGGATGTAGATTCCCTTTTACAAGACATTAATCTAGACGATCTTTCTCAATAAAAATGAAAACAGGACTTTCAATATTATTTATACTACTCGCCATTGCAACCTTCTTTTTCTACACGGAAGATAAATATGCTGAGATAAAACAAGCAAAGCTTGATATTGTTGATTATGAAGAAGCTTTAAAACAATCTAGGGATATTTTAGCAAAACGAGAAGAGTTGCTAGAAAAATATAAAGCTTTTAAAAAAGAAGATTTAGATAATCTAAAAAAACTTTTACCTGACCACATAGACAATGTTCAACTTATTTTGGACTTAAACAATATTGCAAAGAAATACGGAATGACCTTAAAAGGTATAAAAGTCGAAACTGGTCCAGATAGTGCTTTTGAACAAGGAAGCGTGGCGAGCAAGTCTAGTTATGGAACGATAGCTGTTTCTTTTAAAGTCTCTTCTGATTACCCTACTTTTGTTAGTTTCCTGCAAGATGTTGAAAGAAGTTTGCGCATCGTGGATGTTACCAATCTTACATTTACATCACCAGAAAAAAATACAAACTATGATTTTGGTATCACAATTAAAACATATTGGTTAAAATAAAATGAAAGAATTAATTCAAAAATCAAAAGTTCCAATAATCATCTTCGTCGTACTTTTCCTTTGCTTTGTTGCTTATAATGTTTTCATAAAAAGTGAAGATAGTGATGCTCTCGTAGAGTATGCTTTTTCTGAAGAATCAGAAACCCGCCGACAATTAGATAAAGATATTTTACCTTTGTTGACCTTAGTAAAAAATGTTCAATTTGATGGTACTCTCTTTTCAGACCCGACATTTCAAAGTTTAGCTGATTTTTCTAAACCGATTGACCCAGAAGATAAAGGGCGAGAAAATCCTTTTGCTGGAAACTTGGTTGGACCAAGTGATTCTTCAAACCAAGGAGCTTTATTGTTTAGCGGAGGTACTGCCTCTTCTACACCTAGACAAACTACTCCTCCTAGAGGTGCAACTCCAAGCGACACGGGTACTAAACCACCAGGTGAGTTTTAGAACCTAATAAAAAATATGCAGATTGTAGATATACTTACATCAAAAGGCGCGATCAGTGCTGATGATGCTTTAAAAATTAGGCAAGAAGCCGAAAATACCGGTGAGAGTCAAGAAAAAATCCTAGAAAAATTTGGGGTGTCTTCTGCTGAAGTTTTAAAAAGTCTTGGGGATTATTTAAATATTCCAATTAAATCTCTGCAAACTTCTTCAATTCCTTTTGATACTTTGCGTTTTGTACCAGAAGATTCTGCAAAACACTATAAAATGATCCCTCTTGCTGTAAAAGATGGAATTTTGGAAGTTGGAATGGTAGATCCAGAAAACTTGGAAGCTCGCGATGCGTTAAACTTTATATCTTCTAAAAACAATCTACCTTTTAAACTTTTCTTAATTAC
>CAZIMQ010000064.1:0-4144 GCA_964540495.1 uncultured Candidatus Saccharibacteria bacterium
CCTATAGACATGAAGACATTATAGCATCTCAAAAAAATGGAAGAAATCCACTCTTTAAGACCCGTTTAATATTAGAAGGGCTTGGTTTGCTTCTATAAATTCTAGAGGTGCTTCAATTACCACATCTTTTCCAAAAGAACCGAAATTGGTTTTCATAGAAAAATTAGCTTGTTTGTAAATATTTTGCTCTGGAGAAACAATCGGCAATACAAAACCAATATCAATAAAACTAATGAATCCATCCTTATCTACAACTAGAGTAATTTTTTGATTTTTAGATACAAAATCCAAAAATTCTACAAACATCTTGTCTTGCATTTGTCGCTTAGTATTTTCATCATAAGTAAACAAAGCTTTTTCTTTAAACTTTTCTGAGAGGGCTTTTCCGGCTCGCTCATAAAAGACAGGGACCGCTTTTTTATTTAACAAAAGGCTATAAGAATAAAAAGCATCAAATTTTTCTATTATCCTTTTAGGCTCTACTTCAGCAAAAAACAGATTTTCTTCTCCCGCAATCTTCAAAATAGTTTTCAATTGTTCTCTCATGCTACTAACATCTGTAGAAAAAATAGCACCTGCATAATTTTTAAAATTTACATCATTTGGAATCTGGTCTTTATTTATCTTCACCCACTTATCATCAAGTTTGGAGTTTTCAAAAAACAAAAAAGAAAGGCCTTTAAATTTTGTAAAGGAATCATTTTTGATTTTTGCAATTTCGGCCCCACCACTAAGATCAAATTCTCCTCCTTTAAAAGAAGTAGTGAAAGATAGTTGACCTTCAATATCGCCTGAAAAATTCTTTAAAAATCCATTTACCAAAAGACTAAAGTCTGCATCCAGTGGCAAAGAAGACAATTCTCCACCAAGCGTTGTAAAAGTATCAGCAAAAATATATGTCTTTGGGACGATTGGTAAAGCATAAAATGGAGGCATGTGCTTATCGGTAAACAAAGCTCTTTTTTCTGCAACAGTTGTAGCGTAACCCTTTGAAGCAAGCGCCCCTTCAAAAGTTTCAAAATCTACAGGTAGCGAGAATGTAGGAACTTTGTTTACTAAAGCAGGCTTGTATTGGTAAGGCTTTCCACTTGGATCAAGAACAGGAGCTTCTGCAACACTCAAGCTTGCAGGGTACTTTTTATTTAAAGTAAAGAAACTTGAAACCTTTGTAGATATATCTGCCAAATCTTTAAATCTACGTTCGTCACGAACCAAACTTTCGTATTCGCTATTGTTGTATTTTCGAACATCAAAAAGAGCTGTGGATGCTTCTTTGTTTGTAATAGAAAAACCAATATCACTTTTTACAGACAAACTCTCGACTTTACTAATCTTTTCAATAGCATCAGAAAAAACAGTCTCTTTCTCATATGGAGCTTTCGCTCGAACATACACACCATCGACATATTCAAAATATCCGAAAGCCAAACCTGCTAAAACAAGTAAAACAAAAAATGTTGAAAATATTTTTGAAAAAATAGACCCTGTTTTTTTGACTTGTACAGTTTCATCTTTTTGGAAAGAATTAAAATCTTTAGGAGGAAAAACTTTTCCTTCGGAAGCTGGTGGAGTAAGTCCAAAATTAAAATTTTCTTTTTTTACAGAATCTTCCACGGGAGGTTTTGGGTAATCAAACGGTGACTTTGGGATCTCTGAATTTTGTAAAGATTCTGGTCGTGAGACAGGAACACTTGGAACAAAATTTGGAACTTCTTTTCGATCACTTGGAGAAGTAAAATTTGGTTCTTCATAGCGCGGGAAAGGTTTTTGATTTAGAGATGGCACAAACACAGGCGTATGAATCGCTGTTGATATTGGAGGAGGTACATTTTTTTGAGATAGCGGAGCAGGTACTACTGGAGCTGGAGTAAAAACTTGTTCTACTACAGGTATTTTTACTGGCTCTGGAATGGGAACCGGAGCTGGTTCTAAAACTACAGGTGCTGTAAGTGAAGCTGTGGTTACGACAGTGGGAGAAACCACAGGCGCTGGGGCAGAAACCGGAAGTGCAACCTCCTCAACTTTTTTTACTGGCGCATTAAGCTCTAAATCGTCAGTACCAGAAGGAAGTCTCAGCTCTCCTTCCACAAAAGCTTCCATGATTTCTTCTGGAGAATATCCTAAAGAACTTAGATAAAGAGTTAAATTCACATCGGAAACTGTCGGATTAAATTTCCGCAGCGTCAAAACATATTCTTTTAAATTCTGAGGCTTGTTCATTTGTAAAATTATAACAAAAATTTACAAAAGATTATAGTTTTTTATGTACGTTTTAAAAAAGATTTTCTTTCTTTTTCATCCATTTTTTCTATTGCGTAACGAAGAGTGGTCCGTGGGAGGATTTTAAAATTTTCTCTCAAGAATTCCATCAAAACTTTTTTGTCTTTTTTTCCCATTTCTCGTAGCATCCAGCCCAAAGCTTTATGAATCAAATCTTCTTTATCTTTTGAAAGAATTTTTGAAATTTCTAGAGTTTCCCCAAAATCTCCATTTTTTATAAAGCAGTAAGTAGCAACAATAGACATCCTTCTTTCCCAAAGACTTTTTGAGGCAGACAAAGAATACAGAACCTTTCTTTCTTTTTTTAAAAGAAACTCTCCAACAATTTTATAAACAGAGGTGTCTACTAAATCCCAATTATTTACGTACTTTGTATTTTTTAAATAAAAATCAAAAATTTTCTTTTTTCCTTTTTCATCTGAAATCCGAAAATGCTCGATTAGGATAAATAAAGAAACCAAGCGTACTTCGTGCCAAGGATTTTGAAGAAGCTTTTCTATGTCCACTAAAGAAATGCCGAAAAATAGCGATGCTACTTTCCGGCATTCTGGAACACTTACCCCCAAAAACTTGTCTCCCTCCCCATACTGACCTTTTTCACACTTAAAAAACCGGAGTGCACCTTGTGCACGCTTTTTATTTTGCTTTTTAAAAAGCAAACACTCTAAATCTTTAGCACCCAAAGCCATCGGCTGGACAACCTTTGTTTTCAAATTCTTTTTTTACTTTTACTGCTCCTGGTTCTTTTCCTTTAGTTATATATTGCTCTGGCCAAGTCGTGTACCATTCATGTTCGTGGTTCCAACTCCTCCAATCATTTTTCCACTCATTCCATCCAATATTTAAATGTTTTACAAATACTCCCTCGTCAGCAAGCATTTTTCCAACCTTTCTTCCTGTCATACATGCCACAGAGTAACAATAGACAATAATTTCTTTATCTTTTTCTATCTTTCTAAACTCTCCTAAAATCCGCTCAACCGCTCCGTAATCAGAAGTAAACCTATCTTTATAAGCAGGAATATTTATAGCCCCAGTAATGTGACCAGCTTCATACTCTTCCGCGCTTCGAAGATCAACGAGAACTCCTTCAAATTGACCTTGATCCATTTTAAGTCGAAGACCGTGGGGACTGACACTGACTAAATTTTCAATATCATAATAATCTTTAATAAGTTGATTTTTATGCTCCTTTTCAATTTTATTTATATACAGATACCCAAAAAGACCGACAACAAGAAGTGACAGCAAAACTGATAGTAAGACCAAAGCACCCTCTCTTTTATTTAATTTCATTTTTTTAAAATACCTTAACTAATTATTGTCTAAATTACACCCAAAAAAATAAAATTGCAATTAGAGGTATTTGCCTATAATCTATACTTATGTGGAAAGATATCTTAGAAAATGAAATCAACGTCAAATTAACGCCGACACAAACTCAATGTTTTGAAATTTACAAAACAGAGCTTTTAAAATGGAACGAGGAAATAAACTTAACCGCCATAAGAACAGAAGACGAAATCGTACTAAAGCACTTTGCTGATTCCCTTACTCTTTTACCGTTTATACCTGAAGGTGCAAAAAAACTCGTAGACATTGGCAGTGGTGCTGGATTCCCTGGAATTGCCCTTTCCATCATGAAGCCAGAACTTGAAGTAACCCTTATAGAATCAACTGGGAAAAAATGTAAATTCTTAGAACATATAAAAGAAACACTCAATCTCTTAAATCTTGAAATTGTAAATGCTCGAGCAGAGGAAGTTGGAATGCACGGAGACTACAAAGCAAAGTACGACGTCGCAACTGCGCGCGCGGTCACAAGACTTCCAGAACTTGTAGCGTACGCAATGCCACTTCTAAA
>CAZIMQ010000065.1:0-3919 GCA_964540495.1 uncultured Candidatus Saccharibacteria bacterium
CGGTTTGCAGAAAAGTCCGCTGATAATTTAATTGAAGCTATTACTAAGGCTCGAAATATCACTTTTCCAAAATTTATTGTTTCTCTTTCAATTCCACAGGTGGGTGAAGAAACAGCCGAAGATTTAGCAAAAGAGTTTGGAACGATTGAAAATCTTTTGGAAGCCTCAGAAGAAAAACTCACTTCAATCGAAGGGGTGGGACCAATAGTCTCTCAAGCTGTAGTCTCCTGGTTAAAAGACTCTCATAATAAAAAACTTTTAAAGGATTTGCTAAGCGCAGTTTCGATCGAAAAAGAAAAAGTTTTACAAGTTGGAAAAAAACCTCTCGCGGGAAAAACTTTCGTATTAACAGGTACTTTGTCTTCACTTTCTCGAGACGACGCAAAACAAAAAATTAAAATTTTAGGTGGTGCTGTTTCTTCTACCGTGTCTTCAAAAACAAGTTTTGTGGTAGCAGGGGAAAACCCAGGTAGCAAACTCGACGAAGCAAACCGCCTAGGGGTTAAGGTGCTTTCCGAAGAAGATTTTCTTAAAATGATATAAAAAAAATTACCACGCAAATTTTCTTTGCGTGGTCTGTGGCTATGCCTGGTCAGGAAGCGCCGGGATGGCGTTGACGTCGAGGCCGGTTTTTTCGAGCCACTTGGCACGGGTGTCCGGGCCAAATGCTCCGTCATCATCCAGGTCGACTTGTCGTTGGAATTGACGCACACCCTCTGCGGTTTCGTCTCCGTAGTCGCCGTCTGCGACAATGGCTTCGCTGTTGTAACCTCCGGCTTGAAGCATCAATTGAAGGAACATAACCGCGGGGCCTTTGGAGCCTGGCGGAAGGTACTCAGGGAACAGTTTGCTCATGGTGGTATTTGGAATTCCGAATCTGGTTCGGATTGTTGTATTTTCTATAAAAAACAAAATTTGTCAATTTTTTGCGCTAGCCTGACATCTTTTGTCTAATGTCTCCTGTCTAATATCTAATGTCTTTTATCTGACCCCTTCTTTTGCTATACTCATTTTATGGTTTCAAAAGAAGAAATTAAAAAACTAGCCACCCTTTCGAGGATGCAAATCGAAGACTCGGAACTTGAAAAGCTAGCTCCAGAGCTTGATGCTATTTTGTCGTACGTGTCCCAAATAAACGAAGCTTTGGAAAGCGTGGAAACTCCTGTAATTTTACGAAGTGAAAATGTTTTCAGAGATGATGTCGTGACTACAAGCCCTGGTGAATACACTGACGCTCTGCTTTCTCTTTCGCCAAAAAGTGAAAATGGTTTTGTGAAGGTAAAGAAAATACTCTAATGATTAATTTAAAAAATCTTACAATTAAAAAAGCTCACAAACATTTGGTAGATGGCGATTTTACAGCTGTCGAACTTGCTGAAAGTTATATAAAAAACATAGAAGAAAAAAACAAAGATATAAATGCTTATATAGAAGTTTTTTCTGATTGGAGAGAACAAGCAAAAAAAGCTGATGAGCGTTTTGCAACTGGTGAAAAAGATAATTTGCTTCTTGGAATTCCATTTTCTATAAAAGATAATATTTTAATTAAAGATAGAGAAGTAACGGCCGCTTCAAAAGTTTTGGAAGGCTATGTCGCTCCCTACGATGCGACTGTGATTTCTAAATTAAAAGAAAAGGGGGTAGTTTTTTTGGGAAGAGTAAACATGGATGAGTTTGCTATGGGGGCTTCGACTGAGCACTCAGTTTTTGGCGTGACTCGTAATCCTTTAGACCTTTCAAGAGTCGCTGGAGGTACTTCTGGGGGATCGACTGCCTCTATTGCAGGTGATATGTCTTTGGTTTCCTTAGGATCTGACACTGGAGGGTCAATCAGGCAACCCGCAAGTTTTTGTGGGGTTGTAGGATTTAAACCAAGTTACGGAAGGGTGTCGCGTCACGGTTTAATTGCCATGGGTTCTAGTTTTGATCAAATTGGTCCGGTTACTAACACTGTGTCTGACGCAAAAATTGTACTCGGTGCTATAGAAGGTAAAGATGATTTTTGTGCTACCTCAATTTCAAAACCAGAAAATAAAAAAGAAATAAAAAGAAAGATTGGAATTTGTCCTGCACTTATGGACACAGAAGGTTTAGATGAAGAGGTAAAAGAAAATTTTAAACAATCTGTAGAAAAAATTAAAAAATCAGGATTTGAAATTGTAGAAGTGGATCTACCAAATATAAAATATTCAATACCCGTTTATTACGTACTTATTCCAGCTGAAGTATCTTCAAACATGGCTCGTTTTGACGGTGTAAAATATGGTAAAAAAGTAGAAGGAAGCAATTTGCTTGAGGATTATTTAAAGACCAGAGGAGAGTTAATCGGTAAAGAAGTGCGAAGAAGAATTTTAATTGGAACTTACATACTGTCTTCAGGTTACTACGATGCTTTTTACTCTAAAGCTACAAAAATTCGAAACCTAATTAAGCAAGATTTTGAAGAAGCGTTTAAAACTGTTGATGTGGTACTCACTCCCACGACCGCAGGTCCTGCCTTTAAAGTTGGTGAGAAATCAAACGATCCTTTAAAAATGTATCTTGAAGATGTGTTTACTAGTACTGCAAATTTGGCAGGACTTCCAGCTATTTCGATTCCTTCAGGGAAGACAAAAGAAGGTTTGCCTTTGGGACTTCACTGTGTTGGTCAATTTAATTTTGATGAAAATCTTCTAGAAATTGCAGAAGAATTTGAAGGGATTCTATAGATAAAAATATTTTCGAGGTATAATTAAAATCTAAAATTTTAATTAAATGGCTGACGAAAAAAAATCTGAAACTGGTGGAGGGGGAAGCGGTGGTGGAGGTTTTTACCTCGACGCTTTTTTCTGGATCATGGTTGTGTCAGTTGCTTATCTACTTTTAAAACAAATGTTTGGTGGTGTTGGATTTTCTTTTGATTTTATTCCAAATCTAGCTTCTCTGTTTTCTGTTTTTTTTGGTGGTTTTCAAGTTTTTGCTATTTTCCTTTCTTTGCTGTTTCTTCTTGGGACAATCTATTTTAATTTTAAGACCGGTGAATTACATGCTCATCATGGCCATGGGCATGGTGATCATGGTCATGCGGGACACGGTACAGAGACTCATCAAAGTTCTCATGAAGGTGCGGGTACTCCTGTATATAAAGGAGTGAAAGCCAATGCTCGATGGGAAAAAATTGAATCCCGTCTGAATTCTATCAACGACTCAGATTGGCGGCTGGCTATTATTGATTGCGATATTATTTTAGGAGAAATGCTTACAAAGATGGGTTACCAAGGTGAAACGATTGCGGAAAAACTAAAACAAGTTGAACAAAGTGATTTCACCACTATTCAAAGTGCTTGGGAGGCTCACAAAATTAGAAATGAAATTGCTCACGCAGGCTCTGATTTTAAACTTTCTTACAGGGATGCAAAAAGAGCTATAGACTTATACAAAAAAGTCTTTGAGGAGTTCTATTATATTTAGATTTGCTTTTGAGCAAAAAATGTCTTATATTTAGAAAACTATATAGCGGGGTAGAGAAGTAGTATCTCGCAAGGCTCATAACCTTGAGGCCTAGGTGCAATTCCTAGCCCCGCAACAAGATAAAATACCCGTCAGGAATTGCACGGATTTTTACGCCATTGGTCCGAGTAAAAATCCGCGGTTTTTTGAAATTTGTTGAAAAATATTACTTTCGTAATTTGAGACAAATTTCAAAAAGAATTCCTAGCCCCGCAACAAGAAGTTTTTGTTAATTTTAAATATATTATCTCCAATTTGTGAGATGTTCTTTTTTGTATTATAGTGTGTTTATGTCGAGGTAGCTCAGTTGGTAGAGCACAGGACTCATAAGCCTGGGGTCGTGGGTTCAATCCCCACCCTCGACACCAAATACGAAGTATTTATCCGGTGGGCGATCAGCAGATCGTGCTGGCGGAGGCTATTATTTTAT
>CAZIMQ010000066.1:0-3764 GCA_964540495.1 uncultured Candidatus Saccharibacteria bacterium
TCACAAGGACAAATAGATCTAGCGGCTTTCTGTGGAGCGATCGCCGGAGGAATACTTTCTTTTCTTTGGTTTAACATCCCACCCGCACGCTTTTACATGTCTGAAACTGGCACAATGGCACTGACCCTTACCCTTACTGTTGTAGCGTTTATGACAGACAAATTAGGAGGAGGGCACGGGCTTTTGGTTTTACCTCTGATTGCATTTCCACTTGTTGCAACAACCTTTTCTGACATCATCCAGCTTGGATCTAAGAAACTGCGCAATGGGAAAAAAGTTTTTAAAATCGCACCTCTTCATCACCACTTTGAAGCAATTGGATGGCCGGCGTACAAAGTGACAATGCGTTTTTGGATCATTTCTGTTATTTGCGGAATTGTAGGTTTAATACTTGGACTTGTATAATTTTTTTTAAATGAAACACAAAAGCGTCAACAAGCCCTTTTTAATTTCTGTCATAATCCTCGCAGTTGCGGGATTTTTTATCTTTTCTTCTGCGTCACTTGGAATTTTAGCCCGTAATGAACAAAAATTTTTTGCTATCGCATTTAACCAAATTTTCTTTGGGTTTATTTTAGGAACCATAGCAATGATTGCGACTTCATTTATAGATTTTAAAGTTTGGAAAAAATTTTCTCCTTATCTTTTTTTACTTGGAGTAATCTTAACCTTACTTGTATTTATTCCAGGCTTTGGAATCGAACATGGTGGAGCAAAGAGGTGGGTTGAAATATTTGGTATAAACTTTCAACCATCGGAGGCTTTAAAAATCGGCTACATAGTTTACCTCGCGGCACTCTACTCTAAATACAAAGACAAAGTAAAAACTTTCCGTTACGGTCTTTTACCCTACATTGTTTTAACATCAATCGTTGGTGCGATTTTAATCATGCAACCAGACAACGACACTTTTTTCATTACGGCTCTAGCTGGATTTGCAATCTTTTTTGTAGCGGGAGCAAACTGGAAACACATAGCGATCGCAATCGCTATAGGCTTGGTGAGCTTTGCAGGAATTGTCGCGGTACGTCCCTATGTGTGGAGTAGAGTAGCCACTTTCCTACACATCACAGACAACCCACTTTCTTCAGGTTACCAGATCAAACAATCCTTAGTTGCAATTGGGTCCGGAGGATTCATGGGTAAGGGATTTGGACAAAGTACTCAAAAATTTAATTCTCTTCCAGAGCCGATGGGGGATTCTATCTTTGCTGTAGCAAGTGAGGAATTCGGATTTGTGGGAAGTGTGACAATCCTTTTACTATTCATATTTTTTGCTTTTAGTGGCCTTAAAATCGCCTCCAAAACAGAAGACAAATTTGGTGGACTGTTTGTAGTTGGAATTGTTATACTTATCATGACAGGATCGTTTATAAACATAGGAGCGATGCTTGGAATAATCCCGCTGTCTGGAACACCTTTGCTTTTTATAAGTCACGGAGGAACAGCTCTTTTCCTTACCTTAGCTCAAGCGGGAATTATCTTAAATATTTCAAAATCGAAAACACGAGCAACTTAAATTAATAAACACTTTTTAAAAACAAGTCACCATATGAAAATCATACTAGCAGGAGGTGGATCAGGAGGACATTTTTACCCCCTTATCGCTGTCACAGAAGCAATCAGAGAAGTAATCGCTGAAAAAAAACTTCTTCAAGCGCAAATATATTATCTTGCTCCAAGTCCATACAACGCAGGAATGCTTTTCGACAACGAAATAGAATTTAAAAGAATTCACGCGGGAAAGGTACGAAGATATTTTTCTATTTTAAACATTGTAGATTTTTTTAGTACAGCCTATGGGTTTGTAGAATCTTTTTTCAAAGTTTTTTCTATTTTCCCAGACGTAATCTTTAGTAAAGGAGGCTTCATGAGTCTTCCTGTAGTGTTTGCGGGAAAAATTTTAAGAATCCCAATAGTAATCCACGAAAACGACAGTTACCCTGGGCGTGCCAACATGATTGCTGGAAAATTTGCAAAAAAAATTGCAGTGAGTTTTGCTGAGGCGGGGGAATTTTTCCCAAAAGAAAAAGTGGCCTGGACCGGTAACCCTCTTCGAAAAGAAATCTTAAACGCTTCTAGAGAAGGGGCTATCGAGTACTTAAACCTAGAAGGCAACACTCCAACGATTGTAGTAATGGGCGGATCCCTCGGAGCTAAGAAAATAAACGAAACAATAGTTCAAGCTCTTCCTCAACTAATAGAAAAATACCAAGTAATCCACCAAGCAGGTAAAGCAAACTTCGAGGAAATAAAGGGCTACTCGGATGTAGTACTCGAAAACAATTCTTTAAAGTCACGCTATCATCTTTTTGATTATCTAAACCCATTAGCTTTAAGAATGTCAGCAGGGATCGCAAATCTCTTTGTTTCAAGAGGTGGATCAACTTTGTTTGAAATCGCAGTTTGGGGAGTACCATCAATTATCATTCCGATCACAGATTCAAACGGTGATCATCAAAGAAAAAATGCGTACAACTACGCGCGACACAAAGCTGCGACTGTTATAGAGGAAACAAACCTGACTCCTGAAATTTTACTAGCTGAAATAAATGACATCGTAGACAACGAGGAACTTGCAAACGCAATGAGAGCTGGAGCAAAAGAGTTTGCGAAACCTGACGCTGCACGAAAGATTGCAGAAGTGATCGTAGACATTGCTCTTACGCACGAAAAATAGCCTTTATTTAACTTAAAAGACCGGTTTTAAAACCGGTCTTTTTTTGTTATAATTTCACCCATGGCTAAAGAAATAAAAGTAAGATTCCCACCGTCACCTACAGGAGAATGGCATTTCGGTAATGTACGAACTTTTGTATTTAACTACCTTTTTGCAAAGAAAAACCAGGGCAAAATAGTGCTTCGTTTTGAAGACACTGACAGCGCTCGAAACAAACCGGGGGCTGATTTGATGCAAATGGAAATTTTAAAAACACTGACGCTCGATTTTGACGAAGGTCCTTACTATCAATCAAAAAGAAAAGAAATCTACGCAAAGGAGTTGAAAAGATTAATCGATGAAGGCAAGGCTTACGAAGCGGAAGAAAACCAAGCAGGCACTGGAAAAATAATTAGAATAAAAAATCCCGCAAGAGATGTGACTTGGGATGATCTTGTAAAAGGCAAAACAACAATTTCTTCTGATTCTTTTAAAGATGAAAAAGGAAACACTGATTTTATTATCGCCCGTTCCATAGATGATCCTCTCTATCATTTCACTGTTGTGGTAGATGACTTTTTGATGGGTATCACCCACGTACTTCGAGGTGAAGATCACGTAACTTCAACACCGAGACAAATTATCATTCTTGAAGCTTTGGGTTCAGAAATTCCTTTTTACGGACACTTTCCAACAATCCTTGGAGAAAACAAAAAGAAACTTGGTAAAAGAAACGGGGCAGTACCTGTGCGTGAATACTTAGAAATGGGCTATCTACCAGAAGCTCTTTTAAATGCCATCTCTCTTTTGGGATGGAACCCTGGAGACGAACAAGAAATATTTACCAAAAACGAACTTGTAGAAAAATTTTCTCTTGAAAAAGTTCAGCACCACCCAGCGGTTTTTTATGGCGACGAATTAGACTTCATAAACAAAGAACATTTAAGAAAACTTCCGCCAGAAAAAGTGTTTGCAGAAATCCTTAAACATCTTCCAGAAAAAATGCAGAAACATAAGCTCGTAGAAAAAATCCTTCCACTTATTTTCGAGAGAATTTCTAAATGGGGCGATATAAACACACTGCTATCCAATAAGGAATTTGATT
>CAZIMQ010000067.1:0-3653 GCA_964540495.1 uncultured Candidatus Saccharibacteria bacterium
AGTTTTTCCAATCATATCTTTTGCGTCGTTTCCAACAGCTAAAATTTTATTGTCTGAAGGAGAGACGGCTACAACAGAGGGTTCGTTTAAAACAATCCCCTTGCCTGGTATGAAGACAAGAGTGTTTGCGGTACCTAAATCTATTCCAAGTTTTTTAGCAAAAAATTTCATTTACTACATCATACAGAATTTTTTAGTTTTCGTACACAAAAAAATAGCCTCCCGAACAACAAGTGTTGGGAGAGCTAGGGAAAAAGTGCCGAAAGGAGCACAGCGCCCGACACCAATAGAGCCAGCAAGGTCAGGAGAGCCCCGACAACGAGCCGAAATGGGCGACGTGCCAATTTTTCCATAGTACGCGGACGAAGAGCAAAAGACATGCCTGTCATGGTGGGTATGGGGTTGGTGGTTAAACTAACTACAATAGTAGCACAAATGAATCAAAAAAGCAAGATATCTAACGAATAACATTTAACCTGTAACATGTAACAAAAAACAAGAAAACCTTCGTCTTCTAGTCAAAATTTAATGGTCAATTGTTAAAGGTCAAATGTTTCCCCTTTTGTGCTAAAATAGCCCTCATGGAAGGACTAAATTTCAAAATTGAAGGCGGTAAAAAACTTTCGGGCGAAGTCTCGATTTTAAAGGCAAAAAATTCTGCTGTTTCGATTCTTTGCGCTTCCCTTTTAAACCGTGGCACGACAACCCTAAAAAAGGTTCCAAAAATTGAAGAGGTTTTTAGAATCATCGAGGTACTGCAAAGTATTGGCATGGATGTAGTGTGGGAAAAAGACGATCTTGTTTTAAAAAGAAAAAAATTAGATATAAAGAAGATCAATAAGGAGTCAGCAAAAAAAACCCGAAGCGCAATCATGATGATTGGAAGTTTGATTCATGAATTTGAAACTTTTTCTATTCCCCACGCTGGAGGTTGCAAACTTGGAAACCGAGCAGTTTCCCCACACTTTGGAGCTTTGCAAAATTTAAATGTAAAAATAGAAACAAAAGATAGTGAATATAAAGTTACAGCGAAAAATCTAAAACCTTCAAACTTTCTACTTTCCGAACAAGGAGACACTGTGACGGAAAACGCAATCCTTGGAGCTTCTAGAATCGAAGGAGAGACAACAATTCGCTTTGCTTCATGTAACTACATGGTAGTAGATCTTTGTCATTTTTTGATTTCACTTGGCATAAATATAGAAGGAGTTGGTACTCATACACTGAAAATCACTGGGGTAAAAAACATAGACAAAAATGTAGAGTTTGAAATGGGAGAAGATCCAATCGAAGCTATGTTTTTTCTTTCCTCTGCAATTGTCACAAACTCTAAAATCACGATCAAAAGAATTCCGATCGACTACCTTTCTCTTGAACTTTTAAAACTTTCTCAAATGGGTTTTAAATACAAAATTAAAAAAAGTTATCTAGGCGAAAATGGATTCACAAATCTTGTCGATCTAGAAACTGCACCTTCAAAGATGGTAGCTCTCACAGAAAAAATTCACCCGCTTCCGTACCCTGGAATCAACATAGACAACCTTCCCTTCTTTGCAGTCATCGCAACTCAAGCCGAAGGTGAAACTTTAATTCATGATTGGGTTTTTGAAAAAAGAGCAATCTACTACATTGAACTTGAAAAACTAGGAGCAACTGTCGTTCTTGCTGACCCGCACAGAGTTTTTATAAAAGGAAAAACCAAACTAAAAGCGCATGAAATCGTCACGCCTCCCGCACTTCGACCAGCTGCGATCATCTTAATTGCAATGCTTGGAGCAGAAGGAACATCACTTCTTCGAAACGTTTACTCGATCAATCGCGGGTACGAAGATCTAAGTAATCGACTACGCAAACTCGGTGCTAAAATCAACGTCTTCTAAATTTTTTGCCCCCCCTTACTAACCTCCCTTTCTTCATATCCCTATACTGTATACTATATACAAAATACTCTATACTCTTAACATATGTTTATTGTTGTAATTTCACCAATACAAAAAACCGTTCTCGAGGAACTCTCTTATATGTCTCTTAAAGAGTACGTTCCTGGGCAAATCATAGAAGTGCCTATAAGAAAACAAAATGTACAAGCTCTTGTTTTAAAATGCACTCCAGCAAATGAATCAAAAATTGAAATCAAAACCGCTGATTTTGCAATGCGAAAAATTCCTCAAGATGCAAAGGAGTCTTTGGAAAAAATTGATGAGCGTTTTATGCAAGCGGTTTCTTTGTCTTCAGAATATTTTCTAAAACCGATGGGAGCAATTTTAACTACATATTTTAGAGAAGAATTTTTAAATTTAAAAAAGATTGAAAAACAAAAAGAAGAACCCTTCAAAAAGGGAGACAAATTTTGCATACAAAACAACCTAGAAGATCGGATCGACATATATAAAGGAATCGTGCGTGAAATGTTTGCAAAGAAACAATCAGTGTTTATCTTAACTCCTACAAAAAAAGCAGGAAAAATGCTTTTTGAAAAATTAAAAAAAGGGATTGAAGAGTATACAGTGCTTGCGTCTTTAGATTCAAAGACTAAAACAAAAACTTTACTAGAAACTCTCGAAAAAGAAACTCACCCTTTTTTATTTATCGGCAACATAGACAGCCTCTACCTTGCAACAAGAAATGTTGGAGCAGTGATTGTAGAAAATGAAAGCTCAAGGTTTTATAAACGAGAAATTTTTCCATACACCGATGCTCGAGTTTTTGCAGGGCACCTGAGCCAATCTCTTGGTGCCAACTTTTTTCTTGGAGACTTAATACTACGAGTCGAAACTCATATGAAAATAAATTCTGGTGAACTAAATCCTTACGGGCGACTCTCGGGAAAAATCCACCATCCAATCCAAACTTTAATTGTCGAGAAAAAAAAGAGAGACGAAGATTCTGAAAAAGAGAAAGCGTACAAAGTACTTTCTCCGGAGCTTTTAGAAATGATTGTGTACGCTAAAAAGAAAAATAAAAAAGTTTTTCTTTTTGCTCCACGCAGAGGTCTTGCCCCTGTCACACTTTGTAAAGACTGTGGCACAATCGTCAAATGTAAAAAATGTGATTCTTCTGTAACTTTACACAAGAAAAAAGATGAAAAAGAAAATATCTTTCTTTGCCACCACTGTGGTACAAAAAGAAGCGCGCACGAAACTTGCATAAACTGTGGAAGCTGGAGATTAGAAGCTTTCGGAGTCGCGATTGAAAAAATTATCGATGAGATAAAAGAAGATGCGGGCGCAACACCTCTTCGAATTGACCTAGACGAGACGAAAACAGAAGCCAAAGTAGAAAAAGTAATTGCTGAATTTAGAAAAAAAGGAGGAGTGCTTGTGGGTACAGAAATGGCTTTGGAGTATTTAGAAAAAGAAGAAGTAAACTACAGTGCAATTGTCTCTCTCGATTCCCTACTTTCTATTCCAGATTTTAGAATGAGTGAGAGAATTCTCCACATCATCACCAAAACCAAACTCTTAGCTAGTGAACTTTTTTTACTTCAAGGACGAGACACAACACTCTCTGTTATCGAAAGCGGTGTGTCTGGAGACATCATGCAAATAATTAGAGAAGAAATAAATTTACGAGAAAAATTTAATCTCCCACCATTTAAAAAAATCATCAAAATCACAATCCAAGGTACACCAGAGAAGATTGGTAATGAATCC
>CAZIMQ010000068.1:0-3591 GCA_964540495.1 uncultured Candidatus Saccharibacteria bacterium
TCTAAGATTTCTGAAGATTCTTTTGAAGTACGAAGTTCTACCTCGTCTTCTTTTCGCATCATTACGATTCCTCCGGTAAGGCGCCCTTCCAAAATTTTCAACGCGTCTTCAATTTGAACAACAGGCGCTTTTAAAATTTCTCCAAGCTTTTTTACTGAAACCGCCTCCCCTTTCCAGAAGAGAATCGCTTCGATTGCATTTGAAAGTTTGTTTGTATCTAAGTTTTCCATATTTTGTATATTGTACTCGAATTGAAGCTTATTTTCTAGCTATATTTTGGGAGTCCTACATTTTCTGTTTCCATTTCTATATCAGAAAATGAGCTGTGTTGATACACTCCAACTGTTCCTTGTTTTACAAGTTCAAGTAAAGCCAAAAATCCCACAATCACTTCTACTTTTTCTTCACGAGTTTTTGGAACTCCTCCGGAAAATTCTCTAAAACTTATTTTGATCGCAGTTTGTACACGAGTTGCAAGCTTGTCGATCATTTCTTCGATTGTGATAACTTTGCGAATTGTTGCTTTTTGAATCGCTTCTTTCTTTGGAAGTTTTACGATTACGTCGATTAGGCTTTGATGAATATTTTTTAAAGAGATTTGTGCATGCGGAGAAAAAACAGGCATTTTTTTACCGTCGAGTCCCCCACTAAAAAGAAATTGTTTTCCAAAAGAATTCTTTACATGAAGGCTTAATTCTTTTATCTTTTGGTAAATTTTTAGACGATTTTCTAAGTCTTCTATGTCCCCTTGTTCTTCATCTGACAAAGTAAGTGTAGGCAGAAGAGAGCGAGATTTTATGAGAAGAAGGGTCGAAGCAACTACGATAAACTCTGCCCTCTCCCCCATTTTGTAATCAGGAATTTTTTCTATGTGGGCTATGTAGTCGTCGGTGATTTTTGAAAGAGAAACTTCGTTTACAAGGAGCTTTCTTTTTTCAATAAGCGAAAGTAAAAGGTCTAAAGGACCCTCAAAACTTTCGGTTTTTATAGAAAAAGCACTCTCTTGCATAATAAATTATTATATATTAAATATGGCTTGAATTCTATGCTGTTATTTGGTAGGTTTATTCAGGCTAATTATGAAAATCTCTTTTTTCTGTGCTTTCTGCACGTCTCCGCCGGCAGTTTTTCCGGTAAAAAACGGTCGTCCTCGAGTGCCTTTTGGTTGGGTGCCATTGGAACTCAAAAAAAACGACAGAACGGAAAAGGTGGAGTTTGTCCTGGCTTGTAGTCAATGTCGGAAAAAGCAGGGCCGCTTAAAGCCTAAAAAACCTGCACCAAGTTATAGGCCCATCAAGGTAGCCTAGATCAACCGGTTCCCAAAGGATCGGTATTTTTTGTCTCTATTTTGAAAGCAGATTGTCTATTCGGTTTATATCTCTTGGGAAAAGAGTCGCCTCTTTTACATTTTGAAGACCTAAGAATTTTGCAGTAAGTCGTTCTAGTCCCATTCCCCATCCTCCGTGTGGTGGCATACCGTATTTGAACGCTTGAAGGTAATAATCAAACTTTTCTGGATCTAATCCTTTCATTTTAATTCCTTCAATTAGGTTTTCGTAATCGTGTCGTCTTTGTCCTCCTGTTGTGATCTCTACCCCTCTAAACAAAAGGTCGAAACTTTTTGTAAATCCAGGATCTTCAGAATCTTCCATGGTGTACATCGGTCTCTTGCTTACTGGGTAGTGAGTCACAAACACAAAGTCACTTCCGTGCTCTTTCTTTGACCATTCACAAAGAAATCTTTCATCTTCTGGTTCAAGATCTGGTTCTTGTCTGTTATCGCGAGCTGTTTCTTTGAAAATAATTTCCTGAGCTTCTTTAAGTTTAAGGGTTGGAATTTTATCGCCAATTTCTGGAAACTCTGCGTTTAGAAGTTTAAATTCTTTTTCTGATGTTGTTTTTAAGTGAGCAACTATATATTTCATGAGTTCTGTTTCAAGATCCATCAAATCTCTATGGTCTGTTATGAATCCCATTTCAGCATCCAAAGAAGTGTATTCATTGATGTGTCTTGAGGTGCTGTGTTTTTCTGCTCGGAAAACATTTCCTGTACAGAAAACTTTTTCAAAAATTCCTACCATGATCTGTTTGTAAAACTGAGGACTTGTCGCTAGGTGAGCTGTTTTGTTGTTGAAGTACGGTACGTCGAAAACTCCTGCTCCCCCTTCGGCATCGTCACCAATTATTTTCGGAGCTTGGAACTCTGTAAATCCTTTTTTGTTTAGGAAATTTCTATATGCTTTTATGATTTCAGCTTGGACTTTGAAAACCGCTTGAGATTCTTTACTTCGAAGCGTGTAAGGTAGAAAGTCTAGTCTTGTGTCTATGTTTATTTCAGCATCTAAAGTAAAAGGAGCTTCGATAGCAGGACTCAAAACTACGATCTCTAAAATTTCTAGTTCAATTGAACCGTTTTGTCTGTCTGCAACTTTGTTTTTTTCTGGACGTTCGTTTACTTTTCCCTTTACTTCTACTACCCATTCAGGGCGCACTTTTTCTGCATTTTCTTTTGCGAGTGACCCTGGTAAAACCACTCCTTGCACGATTCCTGTTGCATCACGAAAATCCAAGAAGATTAATTTTCCTTGGTCACGGCGTACGTCTATCCATCCACTGATACTCACTTCTTCTCCTTTTTTCCCTTCTAAATCTTTTATAAGTGTTCGCATGGTATTTAACTAAAAACTATTAACTTAAAACAAATAACTTTTTATAATTAAAAAATCGCCTCCAAAATTTACCAATTGTAAGTAAATTTCAGGGGCGATTTTTCTCGCGGTGCCACCCTGTTTTATAACTCTTCTCTACTTCCCTACCCTCGCCGGTTGTCAGTCGGGTCTTTGGATATATAGATATTACTACTTTTTGATTTTTTTTCAATACAAACAAAAAAACCGCCGAAGCGGGTTCTTTGTAGCCCTAGAAACTATATGATGTATTGCTACATCAACGGTATTCCCTTGCAGTAGCACCTTCCATTTCTAGACCTATTAGATATTTTATAGGTTTCAAATTTTTATGCAAATAGGACCTGTGGATAACTTTTTTATGTTAATATTTTATTAGGTTTAGTTCGCTTCTGTTAAAAATCGGCCGTCTTCTGATCCTGTAAAATACGAAAGTGCGTTGCGGGATGCAGTTTCCATTTGTCGCGAACACGCTACAGACGTATAATTGCGTAACCTATTTGGGGACACGGTCAAAATTGGAGATGATTTGGAAAAATCAATCTGGGTGTAATGGAAGATACCACCTATTTTGTAGCCCCGCTGGTGTGCAACCAGCGGGGCTTTAGTCTTTATCTTTTTTTTGAATTTTTTATGATTTTTTGCTTTTATTTATATTTTGTATTTTTTTTGTAATTTGGTGTTTGTAATTTGGGATTTAATTAGTTTTTAAAATAAAAACTAATTCTTTATTTATTTAAATAAGTGATTGTTAGTTGCAAAACTGTGGCAAAAGAAACCCAGAGAAGATAAGGAATGTTTGCATAAGCTACCCATTTTGCGTGTGGGTAAATTGCAAAAAGCATCCAGATTAAAGTTCCTAGTACAAGTACTATATCTATAGAAGCGAGTAAGTTGTTTCTAA
>CAZIMQ010000069.1:0-3579 GCA_964540495.1 uncultured Candidatus Saccharibacteria bacterium
CAACAAAGACACTTAAAAAGTTCATATAATGTATGCAAGTTTTCTAAACCTCCACCATCATACCCATTTTTTGAAAAAAGTGAAGAAAAATGCTATATTTTCGCAATGGACGACAAATTCCTAAAACCCTACAACCCGACAGAAACTGAAAGTAGAATCTACAAACTCTGGGAAGAGAGTGGTTTTTTTAACCCTGATATTTGCATAGAAAAAGGAGTCACAGACAAAGACGCCGAAAGCTTTTCCCTTATCATGCCTCCACCAAACGCAAACGGAAGACTCCACGCAGGACACGCTCTCGTGATCGCTCTCGGAGACATCACAACACGCTTTAACCGGATGCAAGGAAAAAAATCTCTTTGGGTTCCTGGAGCTGACCACGCTGGTTTTGAAACTCAAATTGTTTACGAGAAAAAACTTGAAAAAGAAGGGCGGTCACGATTTGAGATGGATCCAAAAGATCTCTATAAAGAAATTTACGATTTCACAATTGAAAACAAAAAGCATATGGAAGACGACGTGAGACGTCTTGGTGCAAGTTGTGATTGGGAGAAAGAAAAATTTACACTTGATCCAAAAATTGTAAAAACTGTTCAAGAAACTTTCGACAAAATGTTTAAAGACGGTTTAATCTACCGAGGAGAAAGAATCGTAAACTGGTGTTCACGACACCAAACTTCCCTTTCTGAAGTTGAAACTGAATTTAAAGAAAAAAAAGAACCTTTTTACTATTTTAAATATGGACCATTTACAATTGGAACTTCCCGACCTGAAACAAAGTTTGGAGACAAGTATGTAGTAATGCACCCAGAAGACGCGCGCTACGAAAACTACAAACACGGCGACAAACTAAAAGTTGAATGGATCAACGGACAAATCGAAGCAACAATTATCAAAGACGAATCCGTAGATATGGAATTTGGAACTGGAGTAATGACAATCACTCCTTGGCACGACGGTGTCGACTTTGAAATTGCAGAAAGACACAACCTTCCAAAAGAACAGATCATAGATTTCAAAGGAAAACTTTTACCTATCGCAGGAGAATTTGCCGGACTTCACATTTCCAAAGCTCGTCCTTTGATTGTAGAAAAATTAAAAGAAAAAGGACTACTAGAAAAAATAGACGAAAATTACGTACACAACATCAAAGTCTGCTACAAATGCGAAACTACAATCGAGCCACAGATCAAAGATCAGTGGTTTGTAAAAATGCGCCCACTTGCCGACCTCGCCCTAGAAACTATAAACGCGGGAAAAATAGAATTCATTCCTCAAAACTTTGAGAAAGTTTTTAAATTCTGGATGGAAAACACAATCGACTGGAACATTTCAAGACAAATAATTTGGGGCATTCCAATCCCTGCAAAAATATGTGACAAATGTAAAATCGGTTTTTCTGATTTGGAAGATAAAATTACAGAATGTGAAAAATGCAAAGGGGAGTTACGAAAAGACACCGACACTTTTGATACTTGGTTTTCATCTGGTCAGTGGACCCTACTTGTTCTTGGTTACCCTGAGGAAAAATATCTTACGGACTACCACCCAACGACAGTGATGCAAACTGGGCGAGATTTAATCTTTAAATGGATCCCTCGAATGGTAATTTTTAGTCTATACCTTAGAAAAGAAATTCCTTTTGAAAAAGTTTACTTAAACGGAATGGTAAATGACGCAAAGGGACAGAAAATGAGCAAGTCAAAAGGAAACGTCGTAAGTCCTGTGGAAATAGCTGACGAGTTTGGGGCTGATGCTCTACGAATGGGACTCATAGTTTCCAATGCTCCTGGAGGAGACCTTTCACTAGTAAAAGACAAGATCAAAGGCTACAAACACTTTGCAAATAAAATTTGGAACATTACTAGGTTTGTACTTGAAAATACAAAAGATGAAACCATTGATAAAAATTTTAGTGCTTTTTCTGATAAAGATCTTGATCTCAAAAAGGAACAAGAGGAGCTTATTAAAGAGATCACAAAAGAAATAGAAGGCTACATGTTCCACACAGCGTCAGAAAAGATTTACTCTTACACATGGCATAGATTTGCAGACCAAATACTTGAAGAAAGTAAAATCATTTTTGAAAAAGGAACTGATACAGAAAAAAAATCTCGAAAACAATTCCTACTTCAAACACTCGAAAATATTTTAATCATTCTTCACCCTTTCATGCCATTTATCACAGAAGAGATCTGGCAAACTCTTGGTAAAGAAAAATTACTTATGGTGGAAAAGTGGCCAATTTAAACAATTTCGAAATACGAATATCGAAAAACCAATCAAGCTAAAAAAATTAAATATTAAAAATTTTAATTTAGATATTTTTTCGAATTTCGGATTTAGTGCTTCGTGCTTTATAATTTTATTATGATTGATCATGAGATTTTAATTTATGCACTTTTAGGAGGGATTCTCCCCGCTGTCCTTTGGCTAAACTTTTGGCTTAAAGAAGACCGCCACCAAGAACCAAGAAAACTCATCGTTGGTTCTTTTCTACTTGGGGGAGCAAGTGTTTTTGTAGCACTTCCAATTGAACACTTTTTCAACCAGATACTTCCCCACTACAGTTTACTTGCCCTTTTTGCCTGGGCATCGACCGAAGAAGCAGTAAAACTATTGGCTGCGTACTTTGCAGCGCTTCGGACACGCTTCAACGACGAACCAATCGACGCAATGATCTATCTTCTTTCTTCAGCGCTTGGATTTTCTGCGATTGAAAACACTTTATTTTTACTAAAACCATTTGCAAGTGGGGACTTTGCTACAGGACTCGCAACAATCAACCTGCGTTTTATTGGGGCTTCACTTTTACACATCATTTGTTCAGTAATCATTGCGATTGGAATTGGTTTTGCTTTTTACAAAAAACCAATAACCAAAAAAATAGTTCTGTTTTTTTCATTTCTTGTTTCAGCGCTATTGCATACAGCCTTCAATAACTTTATAATAAAAAGTGAGTACAGCATTTTTTTTATTTTCTCCGGAGTCTGGATCGGACTCATTGCTGTGATCGTGATACTTGAAAAAATTAAAAGAATAAAAAAAATTTATTCATGAAAAAATCTTTCTTTAGCAAATTAAAAAACGCACTGGCACCAGAAGACGTCTACGAAGAAGAAACTTCTCTCGAGCTCGCCCCTGGGGAAACAAAACACTGGATCGACGATGAAGCAACAGGTGACGGAGAGCTTACTGTGGACCTCTACGAGACTCGTGGCGCAATCATAATCAAAGCGATGGTTGCTGGTGTAAAAAGAGAGAATCTTGAAATAGAATTACGTAGAGACTTGATCACAATAAAAGGAAAGCGTGAGGTAGAAGAATCTCTAGATAATCACGAATATTTTCACAAAGAACTCTACTGGGGATCATTTTCAAGAAACATCACACTACCGCAAGAAGTAGACATAAACCTTGCTGAAGCAACTGAAAGCCAAGGGTTACTAACAATCAGGCTTCCAAAGGTAGATAAAGAAAGACAAGTTCGTCTAAAAGTAAAATCAATTTAAATATAAAAAAGAGAAAGGCCGACCACGCAAGCGCGGTCGGCCATTTTCAAATCCCAAGCTTCCTCTT
>CAZIMQ010000070.1:0-3431 GCA_964540495.1 uncultured Candidatus Saccharibacteria bacterium
AAGCCTCTAGGGGCATTTTATCGATAGACATACCACTACTATATACATGCAAAGGTGCATCGATGTGAGTGCCTGCGTGGCTTCCAAGACTTACTTTTGAGACATTTGAACTCGCACCGCACTCTATGTCTTGAGCGAGTTCAATTTCAACTTCTGGGTTTCCAGGGTAGACCATCATTCCAGGTTTTATAGATAAAGATATATCAATTATTTTCATGTTTTTTCCTTCGAACATAAACATACGTCAAAAACACCAAAAAACCAAACGCCGTTGCGAGAGTTTGTAAAGTCGTATTTAAAGTTCCCATATACGAGAAAAACAAAGCAAAAGGAATTATTCCTAAAAAAGTAGCGAGGAAATATGTTTTAAAATCTATCGAACTAAAAAGCCCGAGAGCGTAACTTAAAAGATCTACCGGAAAAAACATTCTCATGAAAAAAGTTTCGAAAAAAGAATTTTTTTCTGGAAAAAATCTTTTTATTTTTTCTAATGATTCAATTGAAATAAGTTTTTTCACAACAGGTGTGCCGTACTTTCTTGCAATTAAAAAAGCGATCACAGAGCCGATTGTCCAACCCAAAACCGTCGCAAAAAAAGCCGTCCGCAATCCGAAACTCACAACAGCAAGTGGGATAAGCGGAAAACTACTAAATGGCGCAAATACCACAGACACGATACTTAAAAGAAAATAAAAAATAGGGGCCCAAATTCCCCCAAAAGCTACAAACTCTTTTATGTTTGTCTCAAACTTTTGTCCCAAAAAAGAAGCGAGAATAAAAAACAGTGCAACAACCAATACTGGAAAAATAATCTTGAAATTTAATTTCATTTTTCTTTTACGTCGTGGCCACCAAACATTGTGCGCATTGTTGAAAGTAGTTTACCAATATAGCTTGGATTACCCTGTGACATTTTTCGAAAATAAAGTGAAGTTTCGATTGCGGGTACAAAAAGTTTTTTCTCTTTTGCAGTGTTTACTGTCCACTCACCTTCTCCACTTGCAGAGACTTCTCCAGAAATTCCTTCGAGCTCTTCACCGTATTTTTTAAAACCCTCTTGAAGCCACTCAACAAGCCTGCTTTCCACCACACTTCTTTTTTGATAAAGATCGGCAACATCGGTGAGTGAATAATCAAAATCTGAATTTTTCATAATGTTAAATCCTTCAGCAATTGATTGCATCATGCCGTACTCGATTCCATTGTGAACCATTTTTGCAAAATGTCCCGCACCGTGCGTACCTAAAAGTTTATAGGCGCCTTCTGAAGAAATATCTTTAAAGAGACTTTCGTATTTTTCAAAGATTTGTTTTTCACCTCCAATCATTAGACACGCACCGTTCCGGGCTCCAGCCGGCCCTCCCGAAACTCCAATGTCTAGGAAATTCACACCAAGGGGTCGCAGTTCTGAAGCACGACGAATCGAATCTTTATAAAAACAATTTCCACCATCGATTACTGTATCTCCTTCTTTTACAAAAGACTTCAGATCATTTAAAACTTCGTCTACTCCTTGGTGACTTACCATCACAAATACAAGTCTTGGTGTTTCTACTTTTTGAAAAATTTCCTCTAGAGTGTCGAAAACTTGAAGACCTGCTTCGCGTCCGGCGATTCTCCCTTCTTCACTTCTGTTAAAACAAAAAACTTCATGCCCTTTTTCTTGCATTAAAAGCGCCATTCCTTTACCCATTTTCCCCAATCCAATGTAAATGATTTTCATTTTTTAAATTATGTTATCAGGCTCTGTGCCTTCTTTGTAAATCCGAAGCTTTACTTTTGAAATTGCGCTTTGAATTTCGCTTGTAATTCTCCACTCTTCTTTCACCTCCTGACTTGAAACAAAAAGTGTCTGGTCTCCAGAAAGTGCGTCAAGTAAGAGTTTTTCATAAGGATATATAGACTTACTTTCATCTGAAAGCAAAGGAAAACAGACTTCTTGTATTTCCTCTTTGTCTCCTCCTAAAGAAATATTTTTTAAAGATATTGAGGCACAAATTTCTGGATTGGGAGAAATTCTAAAAACAACTTTATTTTTCTTTCCGCTTTCGTTTTGTTTAAAAGTCACCACTATCTCTGATTTTGAATCACTTAAAGCTTTACCGTGTTCAATATAAAAAGGCACACCCTCCCAACGAGAACTTTCAACTAGAAGTTTTGCTTTAAAATAGGTTTCTGTTTTACTTTCCCTCAAATTATTTGCATAACCTTCATACTGACCAATAATTAAGTCATCATCTTTTTTAAGATTAAAAAAAACACCAGACAAAAGTCTGCCTCGTGACTTTTGTACTTCTCGCCCTGTAAATTCTTCTGGCTCTTCCATAGCTACCAAAGAAAGCATCTCTAAAAGGTGATTTTGCCCGAAGTCTCGAATCGCCCCGGTCTTGTCGTAGAAATTTTCTCTTCCAGAAATATCCTTGGTCTCTAATGCAGAAATTTCTATTTTTTCAATATAATTTTTACTCCAAAGAGGTTCAAACATAGAATTGCGAAATCTAAATGCAAAAATATTTTGCAGAGTCTCTTTTGCTAGATAGTGATCAATACGGAAGACCTGATCTTCTTCAAAACTTTCCGCAAGAATTTGATCAAGCTTCAAAGCATTTGCACCATCTGTACCGAAAGGTTTTTCAACCACAATTCGAATCCATGATTTTTCTTCTCCAAAAGGCGAAGCACAGGCAACAGAAAGACCGGTTTTTTTTATATTTTCAAATATACTTTCATAAAGATTTGGTACTGTCGCAACATAAAGAAGCTTGTTTGAGCATTCCCCAAAAGTTTTATCAACCGCATCTAAAATACCCCTTAAAGATTCTAAGGAATCAAAATCTGTCACATCGATACTGTAGTAGTAAAAATTTTTTAAAAAACTCTCTAGAAGCTCTTCGTCAAAACCTAAACCAATGGCTTTTTTTGTATAGTCTCTAAATTCCCCATGAGAAAGCATTTTTCGAGAAAGTCCGATAAAAGTAAATTTTTCTGGTAACAATTTTTTTGAATACAAATCAAAAAAAACAGCAGAGAGCTTCTTTCGAAAAAGATCTCCAGTTGCTCCAACTACAACAATAGTAAGGGGTTTCATTTATTTTAATTTTGATTCACTAATTCTGATGTCACTTTCTGTTTTTCTAATTTCGGCATCAAACTTTCGCTGATCGATTTCTAAGCTCCTAATACGTCGCTCTTTTTCAGCAATTTGTTGTCGCACATCTTCATTTCCACCTCTCTTAGAATTTAAAGACAAGATCTCTCGTCTAATCATACTTATGTCATCTGTAATCCTTTTATGATGAAAACGCTTTGTCACAATGTCGTGTTTTTTCCTGTCCAACCCTCGTCTTTCCACGATTTTCTCATGCTCTTTTGATTCACGCAAAATACGTGCTCTTTGAGAAGCATAGAGATCTTTTCCCGCACGATTTAAG
>CAZIMQ010000071.1:0-3424 GCA_964540495.1 uncultured Candidatus Saccharibacteria bacterium
TAATATCCAATTTCATTTTTAAGGTCACCGTGTGAACGAGCAACTACGATTTCGTTAAACGTTTTCTCTTTCATAATGTCTACGTGTAGATGATCTTGGTCGGCTCTCCAGCCACCTGAATGACTAATCAAACCTAGTCTTTCACCCATTTTGAGTATTTGTCCAGGTTCTAAATTTGATAAATCTTTCATATGAGCATATCTCATATATACATTTACAAGCACATCATTTTCCATATATGTATATTTCATGTCTACAATGTTACCTAAATTTTTACCTGTTCCTTGTTTTACTGGTCCAGAATATACAACAATTCCGTCACACATATTTACAACGGTTTGGCCTTCAACACCACCTTTGAAATCTAAGCCTAAGTGTCTGTGAATTCTTCCGCCGCCTTCATTTTCAATTACATCTAAAAATTGCAAACCTCATTCCATTAACGCACCTTCAAAAGGGAGCACACACTTGTCAGCAAATAAAGTTTCAGATGTTTGATCCATAACGGGTTCAATTGTTGAAGTTAATGGTATGTCAAAATTATAAAAAGTTGGTGTAGGTGGTATAAGTGTAGCTGTTGGAACAACAACATGGCTTTTTGAATCATCTGGCGACTCTTCAGCATGTGCTATGAGTGGTGCACACGAATTTACAAATAATGCAGTTGCTAGTATAAATCTTGTTTCAGGTCTCATTTTGTAGGTATATTAAATTTTATTGTTAGAAGTGCACGATTTGCATCATTTGCAGCTTCAGCACCAGGTAACTCATAATCAGTAATGTCTCCTGGATTTATGTTTTGGCATCCAACAATTGTTAAATACATAACACCTGGTGTTGTATCGTTTCTAATCGATTCTGGAATTCCCAGAGCTTCAGTGTTTGCATATAGAATTAAATCGTTATTTATATTCCATGGATCTTTGCTATCAAAATATTCTGTTGTTAGATTTATAGCACTAACTATTTCTGCATCAATCTCTGAACCGTCGATTGTTATTGTTACTTTCTGACCCATCACTTTGTCATAATCTTCTGGATTTTTAAATGTAAATCCGGCAACTTCTCTTGCAAAATCACCTGGGCTATTCCATTGTCTTGAATGAAAATAGACAATTAAATGATTTGCACTTTCTGTCATTATTACAAAATATGGATTACCTTTACTGTGATCTTCTGCTGATTTTATAAAAATGCTATTTTGCTCTTCGGTTCCAAATCCAGGTTCAATTAGTGGTAGTGGAATGTCGGCATATAACGTATGTCCGGGAACAATATGACCAATAGATTTTTGTAGGTCGTATGACGGTAGGAGAGTAAACCCTGTTTTAGAAAAATCCAAACCTTCATAGTTATATGGTATTTCTGGTATAGATGTTGGTGTCTGGGTTACGGTCTCTGTTGAAATAGAAAATGAGTCGGGTGTAGGTGTGAATTCAGCAGGTGGTGTAATGGTTGGTGTTATGACAACAGGCACGTTACCTTCAGCGTTTTGTGCTAAGGCTGTTAGTCCTGCAGCAACAGCTATAACTGTTGCATAGATATATTTTCTTTCCATAGTTTCAAAATTTATTTAATTAAAAATGAATTCTCAAACTGTGGTACAAGCATTGCATATTGGTAGTGCTGTTCAGGGAACAAAAAGTTTTTAATTTTTTGTTCCCTGAACGTTAAGCACAGCAAGATTAGGGGGGCAGATTAACTAATCTTTAGAGAAATATTATTTGAACAGGCTTTCGAACCAGGTAATCGTATTGATCACCCAAATTTCCAACGGATTTTCTGCGCCTGCTTTCCAGAAACCGTGTTCTTCACAAAACGTGACAGCTTGAGGGTGGGTTGTACAAAATTCGTTCAAACTTCTTCCACCTGGATCGGGATCTTCTGTCGGCGTTTGGTCGTATGTGCATGGCAATGGTTGCCCGACGTTGTTGGCTGTTTCGTCTGTGCAATACGTGGGTTCTTCTGTGTACGTACAGCTGCCATCATCCTGAGTTGCCTGAGGATTGTAATTCGTGGCTGTGTTGTCTGTGCATCCAAGAACTGGTGGGGGAGCATACGTACAACTTCCGTCATCCACTGTAGCCAGCGCGTTGTAGTTCGTAGCGGTCGAGTCCGTGCATCCATACACAGGTGGAGGCGGGAATGTACAAGTACCATCATCCTGAGTTGCCAAAGGATTGTAGTTGGTAGCTGTGTCATCCGTGCATCCAAGAACTGGGGGTGGAGGTTGGCACGCCTGTTCATCTGCATATGTTGCAGTCGACCATTGGCACAAAGGTCTTGTGATCGGGTCGTCGTACACGATCTGTGTATCACATACGTGGGTTGTTTCGGTTGCGTCGTAATAGGTTACAACCTTGTGGCGGATTAACGAGGCCGGGTCATTTGGATTAACTTCATAATCTGACCACGGTCCATCAACTGCCGTTGTGTATGTACAGACCGGCGGCGGAGGCTGACATGAGGGATCATTCGGTCCGGAAATTGGTCCGAAGTCACCACCGTGCGCTCCTGCCTTGTGTCCACCAACAGATCCGTTTGTCCAGGCATTCTGCGAAATTTCGATTGCTTGTTTGTTCAATGGGTTTCCTTCAGGGACATGACAAACCCAGATCTTCTTGCAATCGTTGGAAAGATTCTTCGACCAGCTGTATGACTCGCTGTGTGTGGCCGAGGTCGCTGTCCAGGTAACGCCGAAATTGTTGGACGTATATTTCTTCCACGTAACATTGACTGAACCACTCTGGTGGTTGCTGCCGTTCCATGGGAAGAAACCCGTGCCTGTCGTCGAAATTGGGATCCACTTGACCTGGCTCATGCCGGAGTGATCTTCCCAATATGGATCTTCAGGATTTGCTGTGACGGTTACACCTTCACACGATCCAGAAGAGTTGACGCCTCCACTCCATGCAAATGCAATTGAGGTGAAGACAATGGATGCAATAAGCGCGAGGCTTAATGCTGCGAACAAACTTTTACTTTTCATGCTAGCGTTCTCCTTATATATTTCTCCGTCTGCCTCAGAGACCTATGGGTTCTATAGATAAAACCCAAAAGTCTCCGAGACAAACTTTTTGCTTTGCTTGTTAAGGTACTAAATTTAGCTTCAATAAACCTCGCAAATGAGAAATATTGAAATCTTTTGAGATTATATCAAATTTACTACAAAATTCAATAGTTATGGGGTATTTTTATTTTTAGTATAAAAGTTAAAAAGTTTCTACTTAGAATGATAGAATATATCATGTCAATGAATTTTATAAGCCATGATCATAGGAAAAAATTAAAGAAGATTCACAAACGTCAAAACACTATTCTTAAATTTACAAAGATATTTGCTGTGTTGGGTTTATTGTTTCTAGCAGTTTCTTTTGCTCCATCCGTTTGGTATTCGTGGGCAGGTAGGGTAGATGATTTTTCA
>CAZIMQ010000072.1:0-1025 GCA_964540495.1 uncultured Candidatus Saccharibacteria bacterium
CCTTCGTTCAAACCACCGTACTCCCGGATCTATAGCTGAAGCCAATACGATCGCAGTGAGGACCGTAAGAACTAAGTCTCTTAGGTAATAGAGGAAGAAAACCAAGACAACCAAAATAATCCCCTTTAGGATTGTTGAGGTACTTATGACGATTTCACGATTTTCCTCTCTCATTTGATTATGAGAATAACACTAAAATCGCTTTAAACAAAGGACACGAAAACCTTAAATTGAAAGAATTTTTTTGAATATTTTTTCATCTTCAAAAGGCCCAACAACAGCAAGATTTAAAGTTTCATTTTTAAATATTTGATTCGCGATTTTTTGGACATCTTTACTTGTAATTTTTCTGATAGAAGCTTCTTTTTCTTTTGGACTTTTAATTTTTTGTCCCATCAAATCTTGGAAAGCATAAAAATCTGCGTAAGAATCTGATGTTTCTAACGAAAGATACATGTTGCCAACCAACACTTCTTTTGCTTTTTCTAATTCCTCTTTTGAAACTAACTCTTTTTTTAGACGATTCACTTCTTCGAGAATCGCCTTAATTCCCTCTTCCACCCTCTCTTTTGAAAGACCCGACGTCACAGTAAAGTAACCACGATCAAGATAAGGAGAGTTTCCAGAACGCACATAGTAACAAATCCCCATCTCATCTCGAAGCCTCTTAAAAAGTCTTGAGCTCATGCCGTGTCCCAAGACCGCTTCTAAAACTTTTATTTTTACGTTGTCTTTATGCTTAATTGGAAAAGTTCGAAACCCTAAAGCCACATGGGCTTGGTCTGTGTTTTTCTTAAAAATTTTTATAGCAGGTGCGCTTTGAGATTCTTTAGTTTGAACCTTTTTATGTTTCTTTGCTTTAGAAATTTCACTAAAACGATCAGTGATTTCTTTTACAACTTTTTTTTCTTCAATAGCTCCAGAGACAACAACAATTGTTCCAGAAGCTACGTAGTGTTTACTTTGATACTCTCTTATTTGCGCACTTGTAAGACCTCGAACAATATTTTCTTTTCCAATAATTG
>CAZIMQ010000072.1:1035-3407 GCA_964540495.1 uncultured Candidatus Saccharibacteria bacterium
CCGTACAACAACTCTTCAAAAACTTCTCCGGATTTTACATGTGGCAAATCCTCATACATTTTCATTTCTTCTATCACCACCCCCTTTTCTCGCTCCATCGCTTTTTCATCTAAAATTGGATTTAGGTAAATATCTGATACCAAATCAATCAGTTTAGAAACATGTTTCTTGTGGGCTTTTGCGTAGTACCCTGTGTACTCTTCCCCAGTAAAAGCATTTGACTGAGCTCCAAGAGAATCAAGCTCCCGAGAAATGTCTCCAGTGTTTGGTCTCTTTGTTGTCCCTTGAAAACACATGTGCTCAAGAAAATGAGAAAGACCGTTTATTTCTTTTGTCTCATAGTCACTTCCGGCAGATACCAAAACCATCACAGTCACAGCTTCTGCTTCTTTCATAGGAACTGTAATAATCCGCAGTCCATTCTTTAAAGTGGTTTTTTTATATTTCATGTTTTTAAGTAATTATTTATTAGGTACCAGAACTTAGTTTATATCATAAGTGTTACAGATAAAAAAATACACCAGACAATTAAGCCTGGTGTGACACACTAAAAAGAACTCTCCCTGATTTTTTTCAAAATCTTAAACTTAGCACGACTGACTCGCCATGAGATGTCCCAGTACCCTTGCGCAGGGTACGAGACAACAACAATGAATGCATGAATGAATGCGGTAATCAACCACATTGACGCCCCTACACCCTTAGCACTTGAAGTAAACACCAAAAATAAAGCTCCTAGCACACCGAGGAACGAAAAAATCGTCGCGGTACGACGAAGTTCTAGAGCCTTGAGGAAGACACCAAGAGCAACAGTAGCCAAACAAGCCACTCCAACATATTCCGAATCATTCATATTTTCAAACGGGCAATTACCCGATGGGGACTCTAACACTTTAAACCTCCTTTGTCAAATCAGATATAGAAACCCTTTTTTGTTCCCCACTGTCTCGGTCTCGCACTGTAACTGTGTCATTTTCTAGAGTATCAAAATCAATAGTGATACAAACCGGTGTCCCGATCTCATCTTGTCTTCTGTATCGCTTTCCGATGTTTCCATTGTCGTCATACGCCACATTTCCAAATTCTTTTTTAAGTAGAGAAAACACCTCGCGCGCTTTCGCTTGAAGCTCTGGTTTGTTTTTCAAAAGTGGAGACACGCACGCTTTAAAAGGAGCCACAGTTTTTGGTAATTTTAAATAGACTCGCACTTCCCCTTC
This sequence comes from uncultured Candidatus Saccharibacteria bacterium, assembly GCA_964540495.1. GTDB lineage: Bacteria > Patescibacteriota > Minisyncoccia > Phycocordibacterales > CAIRYW01 > JAUPVJ01. Next base: position 2,253 of record CAZIMQ010000072.1, read on the forward strand.
CGCACTCACCTCTTCATTGTAAGTAGAGACGAGCAAAGCAAGAATTGCCCGATCAACACTAATCGTTGGTTCTAAAACATGAGGAATAAATTTTTCTTTTGTTTCTTCGTCGAAAATTTCCATTGATTCTCCGGAAAAAGTTTGATGTTGTGTTAAATCAAAATTTCCTCTGTGAGAGAGTCCTGTGAGTTCTTTTATACCAAAAGGATATTCAAACTCTAGATCAACAGTTTTTTTACTGTAGTGAGCACGTCCTGTTTCTGGATGTTCCAGAGCATGGAGTTTTGAAACATCTACACCAATCTTTTGAAGCCAGTTTTTTTGATCTTCTAAAAACGCATCAAAAAGAGGTTCCCATGGAGTTTCTGGGTGGAAAAAATATTCAAACTCCATGATTTCAAATTCTCGAAGTCTATATGTAAAATCTCTTGGAGTAATTTCATTTCTAAAAGCTTTTCCGATTTGAGCAATTCCAAAAGGCAACTTAGGTGACATGGAATTTAAAACATTTTTAAAATTCACAAACATACTTTGCGCTTCTTCAGGACGCAGTTGCGTCACAACAGCAGTTTCTTCTACTGCTCCCATTTTTGTTTCAAGCATTAAATTAAACTTGCGAACATCCGACAGAGGATTTCCTTCAGGACTCTTGAGTCCTAGTTCTTTTATTTTTGCATCCATTTCTGCCACTGTAAGGCGCTCGGCATCTACTCCCGCTTCTTCCAAAAGATGATCGGCTCTATATCTTTTTTTTGTTTTTAAATCATCTACAAGTGGATCAATAAATTCTGATGTGTGTCCAGAAGCTTCCCAAACTTTTGGGTGCATTAAAATTGGAGTATCTATGAGATACATGTTTTCCTTTGAGGTAACAAAAAAATCAAGCCAGGAATCTTCAATATTTTTCTTTAATAGAGAGCCAAGTGGCCCGTAATCATAAGTCCCCGCAAGACCTCCATAAATCTCAGATCCTGGGTATATAAAACCTCTCCTTTTACAAAGAGAGATAATCTTTTCCATATTGTTGTTTTCTTCTTGTTTTGCCATTTATTTTTTCTTACACTTTATACCTTCTGTGACCTATTCCCTGACCCTATCATCTCCGTATTTAAACATCGAGTCTCCTATCAAAGAAGTCGTAAGATCTTGGCTTCT
>CAZIMQ010000073.1:0-3284 GCA_964540495.1 uncultured Candidatus Saccharibacteria bacterium
TCATCTCGGGCCGTTTTACATGATTTGCTTTTTTTACTTCAATGACCGAAGCTTCGGTTTTCACAGCTACTTTTTCCTCCGCATAAACATCTTCGGGTTTAGCGCTCGAATATGTAACTGCTAAAATTTGAGGAAGTAAAAAAAATGCAAGCAAAAACAGAGTTCCAATTGCAAAGAGCGCTAAAAAAATTTTTTTATAAATATTCATTAAACATTTACCTCAAACATCTGAGGTTCTTTTTTTTCTACTGGATGAGATTCAATAAAACTACGGGTAGCCAAATCTTTTTCTTCTTTTTCTCTTTCAGCCCTTCTCTTTTTTTCAAGTGATCCAATAGCAAACCACAAAACCATTCCACCTAAAATAATTGTAGCTATGGTCTTTATTGCTGTTGGAAAACCACTTAAAGGAACAAGGAGAATAAGGATTCCAATCACGCACTCAGCTTTGTCTCTATTGATCATATAATTCTATTTCTTCTTTTGTTAATTTTTCTCTGTCATTATAATCGTCAAATACCATAACTACAAATTCCCCTCTTCGTTTGTTTTTGTCACCGTCTAAAATTTGTAGCAACTCCTCTGCGCTCCCAGAAACAAACTCCTCAAAAATTTTAGTAAGCTCCCGAGCAATTGTGACTTTTCTCTTTGGGGCAAATTTCTTTAACGATTCTAAAGTTTTTAAAATCCTGTGAGGAGATTCGTAAAAAACATACGCCCTGTCTCCACTTCCAATTTCTTTAAACAAGGTCTCTCTCCCCTTTTTGTGTGGCAAAAATCCCAAAAAAACAAACTCGCCTCCTAAAATTCCACTTCCTGAAAATGCTGTGGTTAAAGCACTAGCTCCTGGTATCGGAATTACTTTAATACCCGACACTTGCTGTCTCACCATCTTTACTAAAAGGCTCCCAGGATCTGAGATCGCGGGGGTTCCCGCGTCTGTCACAAGGGCAATTTCTTTTCCATCTTCTAAAAGCTCGATCACTCTCTCTGCGCTTAATCCACTTTTTTGATCGTTAAAAGTTGCTAATTTTTTATCTACAATCTCATAGTGATTTAAAAGTTTTTTTGTGACACGTGTATCTTCACACAAAATCAAATCAACTTCCTTTAAAGTTCTGATTGCTCGAAGAGTCATGTCTTCAAGGTTCCCAATTGGTGTTGCAACAATATACAAAGACATAGGCTACAAATTTTTATCTTCAGAGGACTTATGTACCACTTTATAAATTACATCCTTCGCGGTGTCTGGATGAGAAACAGAGCGCATTGTAAATTCTTTTACTGCTCCCGCTGTTTGAATTTCTAAAGACCCAAAATGAAGGAATGTACCAATTAGACCACTTACATGTGCTTTTATGTCCACCACACTTTCAAATCGCACTGTCGCAACATCTCTGTTGAAAAGACCTCTTTGATCAATGTCTATGATGCGCTGATTCGTGATCACCCACACATCGAGTCTGTAGTCAGTCCACTCTATGAAAAAAATCATCCACAAAAGTCCAAGCCACAAAGTATAAAAAAGGCCTGCAATCGAAACTGCTTGCTCGGTTAAACTTCCAAAAATCATAACTGTCAAAACTCCACCTAAAAAAAGTGGAATAAGTGCCATCAGACAAAGAATGGATCCCCAAACAAAAAGATGGAACCAATGTTTTCTAACTTCGTATAAAATTTTTTCTCCGGGTTGTAGATTTAACATTTTAAATATTTAGTAAAAAAATAAGTGGCAAAATAAGAAAAAAGATTGCTCCGACAAGATAAAGAGACGCCATAAATCCAATTTGAGTACGCCCTGGAATTTTATAAGTGTGCCAATGGTAAAAAAGTGCAATTGTCACAAAGAAGACCAAAACAACATACGCTAAAAAAACTCCCCACATGATTTGTTTGGAAATGATTTCCCCTTCACCAAAAATTGTTGTGCTCAGATTTAAAAATGTGTCCATTGCGATAAGTATACAATGAAAAAACAGAAGTGTGGAGGATTTAAATTAAACTATAGACTAAATAGAATTAGCATGGTATCATATGAGAAGCATGGTAAATATTATTCCACTCACAAAAAGCCCGCTCCCCCACAAAGGGCGTTGGGGCTCAATTGAGAAACAGGATTGGTATAAAGGTCTTGTTCGCGCAAGCAAACTTGCAAGTGATTATCCTGGAGCCAAGATTGTTGTCATCAGCGCAGTCCATGTAATTGGCGCACCGTCGGAGGCCGACAACTACTTTGAGACACTCCAAAAACTTGGGGTTCCCAAAGAGCGAATCGTGGTCATTCGCGAAGCCCAAGAAACCATTGGGCAAATCGAGATCGCGACCAGGCTCGCCGGGGAGAAAGTTTTTGTAGTCGCTCCTACTCATTACCTGCGAGTTCTCTGGCTCTTGCTTGGATGCAAGAATTGCAAAGTGATTGTTGGTTGGGGTCGACCAAGACCTGCGGAGGCAATAACCGACATGGTGATTGCTTTTGTTTTTCCTTTCATCGATATGTTTCGAGGAGGGGGCAAATGGTTCCAACGCCTCGTCACAAACCGAAGGAAAAAAGGCAATCAATTCTAAAGACCCTGAGCAAAAGCTTGGGGTTTTATTTTTTCTTGAGATTTTACTTGTTTTCTGTTAGTGTGTTGTTTGTACGCGCGATTAGCTCAGCTGGCTAGAGCATTCGACTGATACTCGAAAGGTCCTTGGTTCGATCCCAAGATCGCGCACAAATAAAACCCCCGAAAGGGGGCTTTTTTATTTATATAAAAGCTTGAAGTAGTAAAAAAATTAACACCCTCGAAAGGGTGTTATTGGCGCGTGATGGATTTATTCATAACACTTGGGGGCAAACTCGGTGGAGCCGGGGGTCCAGCATACCGGAATATCATCACAACGAGGACAGCTGTTACCAAACCCCAAAAAACTGACGCGGGTTTTTCGCTGCAGAATTCTATTACTGTTTTCATGGCGGTGGATTTAAAAAAGCTCCGAGGATAAAGCCTACCACAAGTCTTTTAAAAAGCTACTCAAAAACTGTGCACAAAAAAATCCCTCGCTTTCGCGAGGGATTTAAACATTCTCTGTTTTGTTCCGTTCTGTTAGGATTCTTTCTTCCCTGTCATGTAGAATTGTCTACAATCCCCTTTCAAAAATTTCCGTGAAAGGTCGGCAGCTCCAAAAAATAGATGGAGAGATCGACTCGGTAAGATTTAATTTAAAATTAAATCGATTCAATTTGAGATAATCCACGAGCAGCTTCCGCTACCCGTGCCTTGTTACGACTTACTCCCTGTCAA
>CAZIMQ010000074.1:0-3269 GCA_964540495.1 uncultured Candidatus Saccharibacteria bacterium
AGAAGAAAAAGCCACGTACTCTTTTTTCTCTAATTTACCTACAGATTCAAGTACGTCGAGCAGTATATTTCTTACCCCCACGTAGTCTTCAAAAAACTTCAGTACAGGTTTTGTACCCGTTGTTTTTGAAAGGGCAGAAAAGTTTTTCACGGCTTGATCTACATCGTCTTTCATATCTTCTAGCTCAGTTTTTTTATTTTCAAGTAATTTTTTAAAAATTTCTGGATCTTCAGCGGTGAAGTGTTGATTTTTTTCTTTATGAAAATAAGAGACGAGCCCTTTTTTCTCTAAACTCTTTAACGCGTTGTAAGAGACTCCTCGGTTGAGCCCTGCTTTTTCAGCAATCTTTCTAATTGAAGAAGACCCAAGTGAAAGGAGAGCGGTGTAGACCGCGATTTCTTTTTCATCGAGCCCAAGTTTTTCTAGTATTTTTATGTTACTCATTAAGTTTAAATTTTTGTAAAGTGTCATTTTAAAAATGACAAGTATTTAATTTGTAAGGGTTATTGTCTATTTTTATGATTACTTTGTCAATCTTTTTGTCATAAATTTTGTTGACACTTTTTTTTACTCTCTTAAACTGGTCTTTAGATGAATATTACAACCACGCTAAATCCGACGGTGTCGTGGGATGCCTTTGCTCGGTCTCCGATGACTGGTGAAGTTGCGGTCCCTCGAGAAATCATTGAGCGTTTTCCTGAAGGTTCAAATCTTCCTAAACAAGAGGTTGGTTTGTTTTCTTACGGGACAAACAAAATCTCCAGTGTTTCAGTTCTACTGATCCCTGCTCTCCAAGCCATTTTTGGTGACGATCATAAGAAATGCGCTTATCCCGAACTTGTCGGTAGTATCTTTTTTTTCGAAGGAGAACAATACTACCTCGGTTACACCAACGACCCTGAAGAACATGTTTACGGCTGGTACATCATAGTTCTTTAACTACAACCCTCTTTGCAGGGTTATTTTTTTACCTTTTACTTTCCCAAATTTATTTTAGTAGTACAATATATATGCATGGAAGATTCTTTTCATAAAAGCCAAGTTACCACTCAGCAAAAAAGCTACCTTTGGGTTACTCCATTTTTTGCTTTGGTCTTTTTTCTTGCCGGGCTTTTTGCTTCTTATGTTGTTTACAATAAGTACTATGAAAATGGCATAGAGTCTTTGCAGTCTCGAGCACAAACTATTGCCGATGCTTTAGATGAAGAAAAAATAAAATCTCTACAAGGAACTGAGAGTGATTTAGAAAATCCTGCTTATGTAGATATAAAATCTAAATTATCTAAAATCAAAATTGCTAACCCAGACACAAGATTTATTTACATCATGGGTGAGAGAAGTGATGAACTTTTCTTTTACGTCGATTCTGAAGATCCTGATTCAGAAGGGTATTCTCCACCAGGTGAAATTTACCCTGACCAAAGCCCTGCAACTGTGTTGGCTTTACGCGAGGGTATTTCTGGGACTGAGGGACCTATTGGGGATAATTTTGGTACTTGGATCACAGGTGTGGCTCCAATCGTAGACCAAGATGGAAAAATTTTGGCATCTCTTGGTATAGATATAGAAGCAAATGAATATTTTAGAAATGCGCTTCTACGAGCTCTTGTTGCTTTCCTTTTATCTTTTGTGATTGTACTGGTTCTTTTGTTTGAATATAGAGTACGAAAAAAAGAGCAAGGTATTGTAGAGCTCCGTTCACAATTTTTAGCAGTAGCGACGCATGAGATCCGTTCACCTCTTTCTGGTATTGCTTGGGCCCTTGATTCTTTGTCTTCTGTAAAAGAAATTCCAAAGGAGACTCATGTTTTGTTGGATGATATAAAATCAAAAACAAATAATTTGATTGAAACAATTAATGATATTTTAGATGCTTTTTCTCTTGATTTTAAAAAGAAAGATTTAGTGAAGAAAAATATAAATCTGAGAGATTTGATTCAAACCGTATTTGCTTCACTTGAATATCTAAAAGAAAGTAAAAAGATTTCTTTAAAAATGGTTAATTCGATCCCTTCTGATTCTGTCGTGGTGGGGGATCAAAAAAATCTTTCACAGGTTTTTAGTAACTTGCTTTCAAACGCTATAAAATATTCAAAGGATTCTGGCGAGATCGAGATTTCTTACCAAAAGCTTTCAAAATTTCATGAGGTCTCAATCACTGATCACGGCGTAGGAATTCCAAAAGATGAAATTTCTAAGATTTTCAACGGCTTCTATAGAGCGAGTAACGTGCGAGATTTAAAGATTCAAGGTTCAGGCTTAGGGCTCTTTTTAGTAAAGAGAATTGTGGGGATTCATGGGGGAGATATTTCTATTGATTCAAAATTAGGCCAAGGTACAAAAGTGACAGTTCGGTTGCCAGTATCTCTTGAAAAGCTATAATTGATATATGGAAAAAACAGCAAAAAAAATTTTTGTAGTAGATGATGATGATTTGGCTAACGAAGCGCTAACCTCAAAGTTAAAAAATTTGGGCTACAGTGTATTTTCTGCTCCAAGTGCAGGAGAGGGGGCAAAGCTTTTTGATGAAGGTGAACCAGATCTTTTAGCTGTTGATTATCTTTTATCAGGTCAAAATGGTATTAGTTTTATAGAAAGTTTAAAAGACAAGTATCCAAATATTGCAGGGAAAACTCTTTTAATGACTAGTCTCGACAATGAAGCTTACCTTCCAAAAGCTCTAGAAGCTGGAATTAAATATCATATAAAAAAGACTTCCGGAAACATTGATCTTGTAGTGGAAATGCTAAAAAATATCTTAAAAGAAGAAAAATAATTCTCACTTTTTTTTCATTAAGATTATTCTAAAGATGGCATAGTATTATTTACTGTATATTTTTATGGAAAAAACAAACAACAAAAAAAATAAATCAAAAAAGAATTTTTCTGAGAAACCTGTTTGGGGTTTCGTAAAAAATATTTTGTTAGCTTTTGTAATTTTTGCGATTCTTGTCGGTTCTTTTGGGGCTTCGTCAAATCTTTCTACTGAAGTAAAAACAGAGACTTCGATCTCTCTTTTGGCTGAGTCTATAAAGCAAGACAAGGTGACTTCCCTTACAATCAAGGGTGGGGAAGTTGAAATTTTGTATAAAGACGAAACGAAAGCAAAAATTAAAAAAGAAGAAGGTGTTTCTATTGTAGAAACTTTATCTAGATTTGGCGTGACTCCTGAGGTGATTTCGAAAGTTTCTGTGGAGGTCAAAGATGAATCAGGGTTCGGGTATTGGTTTGGAGTTTTAGTTGGGCCGATTTTGATCCCGATTCTTTTT
>CAZIMQ010000075.1:0-544 GCA_964540495.1 uncultured Candidatus Saccharibacteria bacterium
AACTTTCAAAGACGTGGCGGGAGCAAAAGAAGCAAGAAACGAACTTGAAGAAATAGTAGATTTTCTTAAAAATCCTAAAAAATTTATAGACATAGGGGCTAAGATTCCAAAGGGAATAATTCTAACTGGCGCTCCGGGAACTGGAAAAACTTTACTTGCTCGTGCTGTTGCTGGAGAAGCCGGAGTACATTTCTTTTCTGTCTCAGGTGCTGAGTTTGTGGAAATGTTTGTTGGGGTTGGTGCAAGTCGTGTGCGTGATCTTTTTAAAATGGCGAAATTGTCAGCACCAGCAATTATTTTTATAGATGAAATTGATGCTGTTGGAAGGGTCCGTGGAAGTGGCACTGGTGGAGGAAACGACGAACGTGAGCAAACTCTAAATCAAATTTTGGTTGAGATGGATGGGTTTGAACCAAATGAAAAAGTGATCATCATGGCTGCTACTAACAGACCAGACGTACTCGATCCAGCCCTTCTTCGACCGGGGCGTTTTGACCGCCGTGTTGCAATAGATCTTCCAGACAGAAAAGACCGAGAAGAAATC
>CAZIMQ010000075.1:554-3258 GCA_964540495.1 uncultured Candidatus Saccharibacteria bacterium
AAATCATGAAAATTCACGCAGTCGGAAAACCTTTTGCTGAAGATGTGAACTTGGGTGTGATTGCAGAGCGAACGCCAGGATTTTCCGGGGCGGATCTTTATTCTCTTATGAACGAAGGGGCGATTTTGGCAGCACGAGAAAACCGTACAAAAGTTGCACAATTTGATTTGATTCGATCAATAGAAAAAGTAATGCTTGGTCCAGAACGTCGCAGTCACTTACTTTCAGAGAAAGAAAAAGAACTCACTGCTTACCACGAAGCAGGGCACGCAATTGTTTCTTCGATTCTTCCTCACGCAGATCCAGTGCACAAAATTTCTATTATTTCTCGAGGGCGCGCAGCTGGGTATACACTCCACCTTCCAATTGAAGACCGAAAAATGCAATCCAAAAAAGAATTCCTAGACGACATTGCGGTTTCTTTGGGAGGTTATGTTGCAGAGAAAATGATTTTTGGAGACATTACTACAGGTCCTTCAAATGATTTACAAGTTTCTACAGCTCTTGCGAGAGACATGGTTACTCGCTACGGAATGTCGGACAAGATTGGACCGGTTGCTCTAGAAAGTGCGCAGGGGAGAGTTTTGTTTGGGCAAGGAGTAAGTGACAAAGATTATTCAGAAAAAGTTTCCGCAGAAATCGACAGTGAGGTTGCACACATAATTCAAAGTTCACTTAAAAAAGCAGAGGAGACTCTAGAGAAATATAAAAATCTTTTAGAAATCGTTACAAGGCGTCTTGTAGAAGTAGAAGTGTTAGAGCAAGCAGAGTATGAGCAAATCTTGGTTGCAAACGGAGTTTCTTTAAAAAAGAAAAAAACAATTGTGCCGGAGGAGGTTGTGATTGAGGGGTAGGGATCCTTGAGGGATCTCGATCCTTACAGGATCAGTACACCTTTTGGTGATTTTATTTCGCTTCTCTTATAAAATCAGCTCAAAAGGTCTTCGAGCCCCAGACGAAATCTCCCCCAGAGATTTCTTGCGTGCACAATAAAAAATTCCCCTGTATTAAGGGGAATTTTTTATTGTGCACGCACTAGGGCTCGAACCTAGGACCGGACGAGTATAAGTCGTCTGCTCTACCAACTGAGCTATGCGTGCATCTATATATGTATACTATAAAAAAAACCTCAAAACGGCAATTTTCTACTTTTTAGGAAAAATGTCTGTAAGTTCGTCTGAATAATAAAACTCCTCAGCTAGTCCACCAAAGCTATAAGATTTTCCATTTATTTTTATTTCTGCACCGCCTACTTTTGGATCGGGCTTAGGTACTGACCTTTCAAAACCAATGTTAAAAAGTGTTGCGATTACTCCTACATTTTTTTCAATAGGGAAACCTGCTTTTTGCCACTGTGTTTCTACTTGTTTCATTAAGAGCGCAGTATAGAGGTAAGAAAAGTATCTGTCTTTATAATCAGTCATTCGTGCAAACCGCTCCTCATCTATATTTTCTGTTTTGAAATTGAGTCTGTTTTCAAAAGATTTTCCCAAGTAATAAGGGGAATCTTCGTTTTTTAAATTCACTTCAATTGTTTTTGCTGTGTCGGGCTTGATTCCAGAAACTCCCCAAGAAAACTGTGACTGCGTGCCTAAAATTTTTAGAGGTGCAAATACTTTTTTAAAAAGCTCTCGATCAGAGTGAAAGAGGCGTAGTTGCTCTACCACGATTACTGCCACGATTTGCCTAGCTGGTACTCCAGTTTCTCCGGACACTTGGTTGATTACGCTACTGTCTTTTTTTAAAGCTTCTCGTAAGGTCGCCCATTCCTCGCTTTTGTTCCACACTATGTTTATTGGTGTAGCTTGATTCTCTACTTCAAAAAAGCCTTTTCTTTGCTCATCGATTATCCCTCTTGTGTTTGTTAGGCCAAACTTTACGCCAAAATAGCCGGCTGTGAGAAGGAAGCCAACAAGGGCAAAAAAGTACACACCTATGTTGAAGGTGTTTTTTAAGATTTTTTTGTAATTTTGATTGACTTTATCCACAGATTGTTGTTTTCCTTACCTTAGTGCTAATTATTCACAGTGTATACTTAAGTTGTAACACATTATCATAAATTAATTAGATATGAAAAAAATCCTAACCTCTCTTTTATTAGCTGTCATAATTTTTAGTTCAGTTCCGAAAAATGTAAATGCGGAGATGACTGTTGCTGAGATTATGGCTCAAATTGCTGCTCTTCAGGCACAGTTGGCTCAAATGCAAGGGCAACCAACTGTACCTACTCCCACAGGTGGCGGTAGTGGAGGAGGTGGTGTTATGAGTACTTGCCCAATATTCTCTAGATCTCTCACTATAGGTTCAACAGGAGCGGACGTGACAAATCTTCAAAAGTTTTTGATGGCTAAAGGTTATTTGTCACAGGAAAATATAAGTGGTTATTTTGGCCCACTTACTCGAGTAGCGCTTACAAACTATCAAGTGGCAAGAGGTATTTCTCCCGCGACAGGATATTTTGGTTCATTGACTATTGCTGCGGTAAACGCGGAGTGTAACACGACACAAAGTGCTAAAGTAAGTATTGCTCTCATGTCTTCTGATGCTGAAATTCAAGATGAAAAAGGACTATTTACAATTAAATTTAAAGTAACAGCGTTAAGTGGTAACGTGTCCTTTTCTTCTAATGTATTTAAAGCTGTAAATTATAGTATGGAGAGTTCCACAGGTGAATATATAGATAATTCACCCGTACTTCTTAGTC
>CAZIMQ010000076.1:0-3256 GCA_964540495.1 uncultured Candidatus Saccharibacteria bacterium
ATGTTTGTTGTTCCGCTGACTGTTGAGTTGTTTGTTGGGGAGGTGATGGAGATTGATGGAAGGGTGGTGTCGGTGGTTGCTGGGGGAATCCCTCCTACAGCTGCATCGTAAATTGCTTTAATTTCAGAAGCAGAAAGAGGTTTGCTATACACTTTCATTTCATCTATTTTTCCAGCAAATGTATCTTGAATATTTACACATTTTATTCCAATACAAGTTCCTCGGTTTGGCTCAACTGTTGCAGGAAATGGTGACGCTGATTGGTTTGCAGTTCCCGATTGCACACCGTTTACATAAAATGTCACTTGACCTGAGGCATTTCTTGTAACCGATACAAAATTCCACTGATTTAATTTCACAGAATCATTAGCACTTCCAGCAATAGGTGTTGCAAAAAAGTCATTTGAAAATTCTAATCGATTTGATCCACCTCTTACTCTAAATCCATTATGCCCACTGTAAAGAATATCTCCTCTATCATTTGCATAACTAGACCAGTCTGTTGGATAAATCCAAGCGGTAATTGTAGTTGGATTTTTTCCGAGAATATCAAACATACCGCTATTTTTTTGAGCAGTATCTTTTACCATTGCTAAATCATCAGCACCAGCAAAATTTAGAGATGATCCGCTCTTTCCTGAAGCCCACCCAAGACCATTTTGCAACGTTACATGATTTCCATTACCAGTTAAATCAGTCGAGAAATTTCCTGCACCTTCATCAAATTTCCAGTATGCTAATAAATCTGATGTGGATGGCGGTAGTGGTGGATCTACAACAATTGTTGTTTTATCTAAGAAAGTTTCCACAGTCCATCCATCTACACCTGAATCAAAATTTACATTCCACCAAACATATCCGTCAGCAGCTACAGGACCACCAATGACAGTTCCCAAGTCACCAGTGTTGTGTTGACCAAGAGGAGTGTTAGCAGTTGTTGCAGAAGGTCTAACATTTACACCGTTTGCATTTATTTTTATTTTGTCATTTAAGATAAATTTTGTTGAAGGAGGTGGTGGCGGTGGAGGAGTAGTTGTACCTTTCACATTAAACGTTGCTGTGACTTTCTTTGCACTACTCACATCTACTGTACAAGTAGGCAAAGTACCGGAACAATCGCCTCCCCAACCAGCAAAAACACCGTCACTGCGTCCTCCTGCGGTTAAAGTCACGGTAGTTGCGGATGAAAAGATTTCTGAACAGTCACCTCCACACAAAATACCTGTTCCTGCAACTTCACCAGAACCAAGACCCAACTTATTTATTGTAAGAGCATATGTTGTAGGATTAGAAGTTGTAATGTTTACACTAGCTGAAGTCGTGATATTAGAAGATGGATCTTTTGCTGTTGCCGTAATTACATGCGAACCATTAGCAAGAGTTGCACTATTTATTAATACTGAATAAGGAGAAACTCTATCATCATTTCCAACTTTTAATCCGTCCACAAAAAACTGAACACTCGATATACCGATATTGTCTGATGCGTTTGCAGACAAAGAAACATTTCCTGATACTGTCTGTCCATTTGTAGGAGAAGTGACAGTTACTGTAGGCGACACAGTGTCGGCAACGGGTGTGATAGGAGTTCCCGGATCTGTACCGACATTTCCAGAATCTCCTGTAGAAAATACTCTGCTTGGATCACAACTATATGCACCAATATCAGAACCTTCTACACCTTTCCCACAAAGTGGAGATCCTGCTTGAGGTTTAAGACCATCGTCCAATGTAAAGATTTTTCCATCTGGACCAAGCAAATTAGTAATACTTCTAAATTTCGGATCACCACCGTTTACACCATGAGGCTCACAAAAAGCGAAATCTGAAAATATGCCTTTGGGACATTTTGTAGGATTTGCAGGAAGACCAGGTTTAGCAGAATATCCAGTAGCGGCCGTATTAGATACGAAGTTGTAGTCAGCTCTTGATGTAGATTTTAATTTTGCATCTAACTCTTGTGTTTTTCTCAAATTCTCGTAAAGAAGGGTTCTATATGAAGCATATTTATCATTCACAATAAATTGAGAGATATCACTAATAGCTTTTCCTGCTGGCTCTAATACACCGTTGGAATTTAAATATCCACGATTTCTCATATCAAGATGTATTTCATTTGCTAGCAGATAACCTGCATCGGATTTGTCTTTAGTGACATGAGAGATGATTGCTTCCGGCAAGTATACAGCATCTCCAAGACTGTAAAACCCAGCGTCTGTTCTGGTTTCAGCCCCTGCAACAAAAGCATTGTTTGTAATTAAAGCCCTTGAAGATTCACCTCTTGTCAGGTTTCCTCCAAAACCAATACCACTTTGCGAAAAAGCTAGCCGATAAAATGTATTGTGGTCAAAAGTCATTCCTGGAACACTGATATTGAAGTTATTTCCAATGTTTGCAAAAACATTTCTTCGGAAAGTGATGTCGCGAGTGTTTGGATTATAAAACGGATTATCAAGTCCTCCTCCACTGTTTATTTGACCTAACTGCACACCCGAATCAAGCCCTTCAATATAGTTTTCTTCAAATAAGTGTCCGTACGATTCGTCACCATTGTTATTATAGAATTGTACCCAGTCCGGGTGGTTACCTACACCAGGGATCAAATTTCCTTTCCAAAAGACATTCCTTTTAAATACATGATTTCCACCGAATAAAAGCAAATAATCACGACTATTTAGCCATTCAAAAACATTATTTTCAAATCTATGATTATTACCTGATGTCGCTAAGAATATATAATTAAGCCCACTCAATCTATTACCAATCATTTCACAATTATTTGGAGACTGATCTTCTTTTTCTGAAATAAACACACCTCCAACCAGTGGCGCAGAACCACGGATGGTGTTATTTATCAATTTACAATAATCCCCTTTTGAAAGTACTGTGGCAGAACCTCGCGCTACATTTACTCCAATATTCACATGGGGTTTATAACTTACCGTATATCCTGCTATATCAAATCCTTCTACAGTTATATAAGGATGGATAATTTCAAAACCTTGCATAGAGGCGAGTCCTACAGCCTTAAATGTAATTCTGGCAGAATTACTAGTACCTCCATTTGTTGTTGTAATTCTTTCAGGGTATGTACCTGGTAAAACATAGACTGTTGTACCTGCTCTAGCCAAACTAGCAGCCTTAGTAATTGTCTTTAGTGGTTGTGATTCTGTACCTGGATTTGTGTCGAGTCCAGAAGGTGACACATAGTAAGAAGAAGCTCCCACAGGCGCAGTCGATACTGGTGCAACAGAAG
>CAZIMQ010000077.1:0-3209 GCA_964540495.1 uncultured Candidatus Saccharibacteria bacterium
TGACTCGTGATCTGCGCACAGGTTATGGTTATAAATGCGGAGGGGCTGACTGTGTGGCAGGTATTCCTACTGATGAAATTTCCTTTGCCTCCTTACAGGTTGCGGAATCCCGTTCTTCAGATGCGCCTATTCTTGTGTCTTATAGGCGTTTTGTTGATGGTGCAGGTCGTGGGTATTTAGCAAAACAAATTGAGACTGAGGGTTGGGTTCGGATCACAGATGATTCTGTTGATATTGAGGCTTTGTCTTTCAGGGCTTGGGGAGTAAGATCTTTGTCTTCTGTCTTTAGAGATACACAGCAACCAAAAATTATTTTAAATTTGAAAGCAAAAATTACGGCTTACGGAAATTCTTCTGAGTTTGCCATCCAAACATTTATTTCTCAAAGATACTTAGATTTTTAAGACATGACATTTATTAAACTTCAAAAAAATATTCAAAAAGAAAAAGGTTTTACTTTGATTGAAACGCTTGTAGCGATTTCAATTTTACTTCTTTCGGTCATTGGTCCTATGGAAATCGCAGCTCGCGGACTTTTTTCTGCTTATTATGCTCGAGACGAAATCACTGCTTACTACTTAGCTCAAGAAGGGGTTGAGTATGTGAGAAATCTTCGGGACACAATGTACTTAGAAGATTTTAATGCAGGTACTGTAAATACTCCCGCAGAATCTTTAAATGGTAAGTGGATAGAGCATCCTTCTATTGCTGCATGTTTTTCATCTGTGGGTAGTCCAGATGCGTGTACGATAGATGTGCTAACTGGTGCGATTACAGCTTGTAAAGAAAATCCAGGTGCAAATACTTGTTTGGACTTAACAATGCTTCTTAAATATAATACAGAAACTAATGAGTATTCATATAGGTCTACTGGTAGAAATAAACCTACTAAATTTTGGAGAACTATCAAGATTACACAATATCCAAATCAGCAGGCGGAGCAAGAAGCTCTTGTAACATCAAAAGTTGAATGGAACACAGGATCTTTACTTGGTACAAAACGAGAGTTTAAAATTCAGGAACGTTTAATTAATTGGCAAAGATAATGTTTACACAATCTGCAAAATTTAAAAAAGGTTTTTCTGTGCTTTTTGCTTCTCTTACTGGAAGTTTGGTTTTAGCAATTGGTCTTGCGATTTTGTCGATCACGATAAAGCAAATTACTCTTGCTTCCGCCGGAAGAGAAAGTCAGCTTGCTTTCTATGCAGCTGATACTGGTATAGAATGTGCTCTATTTTTAGATTCTGGAGGGGGAAATGTAAACGCTGACGGTAATCCAATTTGTCCCCAAGGAATTTTTGGTATTCCAAATGAAGCAAGTGATGATGTTCTCTCTCCTCAGTGTGGTATGGAAGCAGGGGAATATGCTTTTGGGAGTGGAACGCAGTATCAGTGTCTTGGGCAATCTTTTGAGCTCGTGCCTGGGGCTTCTTCTGGAAATTCCATTAGCGCCCCCGTACTTCTCAGTGGTGGATCAGGTATTGTTAGGACCACTCTTGCTTTTAGAACACGCGGTAGTGATAATTTATGTTTTAATGTCACTATAGATAAAACAAGAAAAGTGGCTGGTGTGGACGAAGGTAATATAATCACGAATATAATTTCTAGAGGTTTTTCTACTTGTGACACTACAAGTAGAAATAGGTTTGAACGAGCTATAAAAATTAAATACTAAAATTTCTGTAACGAAAGCAGATGAAAGAAGAAAAAGATAAAAAAATCCCAAAAGAGATTGTGGAAAGAATTCGCAATTTAAGAAAAGCTATAGCTTTGCATAGGTATAATTATCACGTACTAGATACTTCAGAAATTTCTCCAGAGGCACTTGATTCTCTAAAACACGAGCTTGTTGTGCTTGAAAAAAAGTACCCAAGTTTGGTGGATTTGTCTTCTCCGTCGCAGCGCGTTGCTGGTCAGCCACTTCCTTTTTTTGAGAAAGTAACACACAAAGTTCCTCAATGGTCTTTGGCAGACGCGTTTACTGAAGAAGAGATGCAAGATTTTGATTTGAAAGTAAAAAGATTTTTAAAGGTGGATGAAAGTGTGGTTTTGGATTATGTTTGTGAACATAAAATCGATGGTTTAAAAGTTGTGGTGGAATATAAAAACGGAGTGCTCTTTCAAGCTGTGACTCGGGGGGACGGAAAGGTTGGAGAAAATGTTACAGAAAATATTAAGACTATAGAATCAATCCCACTCATCTTAAATGAAAAAGTAGATTTGATTGTAGAGGGAGAGGTTTGGCTTTCAAAACAGAGGCTTGAAGAAATCAATAAAGAACAAGAAAAAAAGGGAGAACCTTTGTATGCGAATCCTCGCAATTTAGCCGCGGGTTCTATTCGTCAACTTGATCCGAAAATCGCTGCGGAAAGAAAGCTCGACTCTTTTATCTATGATGTTGCTTTTTATAAAGATAAACTCAAGACTCAGGCAGAGGAATTGGATTTTTTAAAAAGTTTAGGGTTTAAAGTAAATAAACATTTCAAGAAATGTCGAGGAATTAAAGATGTGGTGTCTTACTGGGAAGAATGGAAAGAAAAATCTAAAAAATGCGATTATCTTTTTGATGGGATCGTTGTAAAAATAAATGATTTAAATTTTCAGCAAGAGCTTGGATTTACCGGGAAGACTCCGCGGTTTGCTATTGCATTTAAATTTCCAGCAGAAGAGGCGACGACTGTACTAGAAGATATTAAATTTCAAGTAGGGCGTACTGGTGCGATTACTCCCGTCGCGGTCCTAAAGCCAGTTCTTGTCGCTGGGTCTACTGTGTCACGAGCAACCCTTCACAACGAAGATGAAATAGCACGTCTTGATTTGCGTATTGGTGACACGGTAATCATTCAAAAAGCGGGGGACGTAATTCCCGATATTGTAAAAGTTTTAGAGGAACTACGCACGGGAAAAGAAAAGAAAATTTTAATGCCAAAGGTGTGCCCGGTCTGTGAAGAAGTGTTAGTGAAAAAAGAAATTGGTGGAAGTAAGAAAACTTTAAATATGAGCGCTGCTTTGTTTTGTCCAAACGCAAAGTGTCCTGCGCGCGACAGAAGAACTCTTTATTATTTTACTTCAAAGCATGCTTTCGATATTGAGGGTTTGGGTCCAAAAATTATAGATCTACTTTTGGAAAACTGAGT
The DNA here is from genome assembly GCA_964540495.1 of uncultured Candidatus Saccharibacteria bacterium. GTDB lineage: Bacteria > Patescibacteriota > Minisyncoccia > Phycocordibacterales > CAIRYW01 > JAUPVJ01. The sequence goes on from CAZIMQ010000077.1 coordinate 3,138, forward strand.
AATCACAGGGCGATCTGATATATTTAAAATTAAAAAAGGATAGGCGGTGTTTTTTAAAACACCCGTTTGCAT
>CAZIMQ010000078.1:0-3159 GCA_964540495.1 uncultured Candidatus Saccharibacteria bacterium
TTGCGTATGCGTTTTTTTCTTTATCAGCAGAGTACTCTTTGATTTTTTCTTCTATTAGATTTGCGTGCTTTACATACCCTTCATAAAGTTTGATGTGTTCCTCGATGGTTTTTTTTGAAATTCCTTCAATTTCCGGGATTTCGAATTTTTTTGGTTCAAACGCCATATCTTTTCTCTTAGTTTATTAATTTAATACAATTGTAGCATCCCGAAGTAGATTTTGATACAAAATTCACTACAGGGACAATAAGCGGATATAATAGGTGGTAATGAAGAAAAAACTCTTTTTATTTAGCTTTGCTTTGTTAATTTCCATAAACGCTGGTGTTTGGTATGAGGTCTTTTTTGCTCAAAATAAAGCCTTGTTAGAAATTTCCTTTTTAAATATTGGGCAGGGTGATGCGATTTACATAGAAGCTCCAAATGGTTACCAAGTTCTTGTCGACGGTGGACCTGATGAAATTGTACTGTCAGAATTAAATCGCGTAATGCCTTTTTTAGATAGAACAATCGATATGTTGATTGTCACAAATCCAGACAAAGATCACATGGGTGGATTTATTCCAGTTTTAGAACGCTTTAAAGTAAATACTTTTGTAGAACCAGGAACTAAAAACACAACTGAGACTTTTAAAGCTCTTGAAGAATTAAAAGTAAAAGAGGGGGCTGCTTTAGTGACCGCACGGCGGGGGATGAAATTTGTTTTAGACGAAGAAAGGGGAATTTATTTAGAGGTGCTTTTCCCAGACCGTGACGTTTCAGAAGTAACGCGAAATGATGGATCGATTGTAATGAAGCTTGTTTATGGAAGCACATCTGTAATGCTTCAGGGAGATTCGCCGTCTTCAGTTGAAAACTACTTAATTTCTTTAGATGGAAATAGTGATTTTTTGAACTCAGATATTTTAAAGGTGGGGCACCACGGGTCACGAACTTCAACTTCTGAAAGTTATGTAAGAGAAGTAACTCCAGAGTTTGCTGTGATTTCTTTAGGGGAAGACAACTCATATGGACACCCTCATAAAGAAGTTTTAGAAACCTTGAGTAGGGCAGGGGTGAATATTTTGCGTACTGATTTAAATGGGCGGATTAGATTTTATTCAGATGGTTTAAGTTGGAAATTAAAGAAAAAAATATTGCAAAAAAATTAGCCACCTTTTTGTGGGTGGCTTTATTTCCAGTTGCTGTCATTCCAGCAACGTCGTTTACGAGGTGTCCAAGAGTTCGCGCTGTTGTCGGTTTGTGTTTGTTGACTTGCGGGCTTTTGACGCACGCGTTTTCTCACACACTGGCGTTTCGGTGAAGACATTGGGTAATTGGGGTTGGAGTTTTCCTGTTCGAAAGTGAACTGGCTCTAAAAACTAATTATACACCTTTTTGAAATTTTTACAAAAAAACCGCCAGAAGGCGGTTTGTGTTAGATAAGCCCTGCTTTTTTTAGTGTTGCGAAGGCTCCGTTTTTACTGATTGTTTTGATTGCTTTAGTTGAAAGTGTCAGTGTTATGCTTTTTTGAAGTTCAGGTATAAAAATCTTCTTCTTTTGAAGGTTTGGGTATCGGCGTCTTTTTCCACAAGGGTTAAATTGCGTTGCTCGAGTTCTGTTCGAGTAACTTCCTCCCATTTGTGATCCTTTTTGTGTGATTGGACAAACTTTCATATATTTATGTTTAAGTTATAGCATGCTATCATAGCCTTAAATGGAAATCAACCTTATTTTTTCAATTGCAGTTTTATTCCTCTCAATCATCGTCCATGAAGTCTCTCACGGCTTCGCCGCGCTGTTTTTAGGGGACCCGACCGCAAAATATGCCAAGCGTCTTACTTTAAACCCAATTTCTCATATCGACCCATTGGGTTCGATAGTTGTGCCAATCTTAACTTCTCTTATTCCTGGAAATTTTGTCTTTGGTTGGGCAAAACCAGTGCCTTTTAACCCTTATAATTTAAGGTGGAAAAAGTGGGGGGAGGCATTTGTGGCTTTTGCTGGGCCACTTTCAAACATACTAATTGCTCTAGTTGCTTCCGTTGTGTTTCGCCTCAGTCAAATAGGGTACTTTGATTTGGGAGCTTCGGCCGGGCTTTTACTTATTATAGTTATAGTGAATATTTCTCTGGCTATTTTTAACCTTATGCCTATTCCTCCTCTGGACGGTTCAAAGATTTTCTTTGCTCTTTTACCCCTTCGTTTTTATAAGGTTAGGGAGTTTCTAGAGCGTCACGCACTAGTCTATGTTCTGGTTTTCATTTTCTTTATATGGCAGTTTTTTGAGCCCCTGATCCCATTTGTCTTTAGTTTGATGACTGGAGTTGCGCTTTAATGGTCTTTATAGTAATGTATGGCGTAACGCTTTAGGGCGCATTTTAATTTGTATTTTTCTAAAAAGATAAGTAATGGCAACAATAAATCAATTAATCAAAAGAAATCGAAAAATAAAGCCAAAGAAACCAAAGGCCGGAGCTCTTCGACGTGGTTTTAATACTATTAAGAATGCCCCAACTTTCTACAATGCTCCTTTTAAAAGAGGTGTTTGTACAAAGGTAACTACAAAAACTCCAAAGAAGCCTAACTCTGCGATTCGAAAGATTGCCCGAGTTCGTCTTACAAACGGAATGGAAGTAACTGCTTATATTCCAGGAGAAGGACACAACCTACAAGAACACTCAGTGGTAGTACTTCGAGGTGGAAAGGTAAAAGATATCGGACTTCGATACACAATCGTACGAGGAGTTTTGGACTGTGCTGGTGTAGATAAGAGACGAAAAGAAAGAAGTGCTTATGGTACAAAGCGACCAAAAGTAAAAGCTTAAATTAATTATTAGTGGAGTATCTGCTAAAAAGCAGAGAATAAAATACACAAAAAAACATGCGAAGAAAAGTAAAAAATCGAAATATGGTGAGTGCGGACATTGTCTGTGACTCTGAAAAGATCTCTAAGTTTATAAACTACGTGATGGAAAGCGGAAAGAAAAACGCTGCTCGAAAAATCGTGTACGGAGCTCTAGATCTAGTAAAAGAAAAGGAGAAAGTAGAAAATGCTTTAGAAGTTTTTGAAAACGCGCTTCGAAATACAGGACCGCTTATGGAAGTACGAAGTCGTCGAGTTGGAGGAGCAAACTACCAAGTTCCAAAAGAAGTTCGCGTTGAGAGAAAGAACTTTC
>CAZIMQ010000079.1:0-3145 GCA_964540495.1 uncultured Candidatus Saccharibacteria bacterium
AGATCCTTCTGCGATCGCTGTAATATAAAGAGCTTCGCCTTCACTCGTACCATTTACACTTGGAACCCCGAGCATAAAACTTCCCGCAAACAAAAAATACGCAAAAAGAATGTTCATAATGATCCCAGCAGAGAGCACAAAAGCTTGAATCGGCTTACTTTTATTTACAAAACTTCTTTCTTTGTCTGGACCAGTTAAAGCCACTTCGTCTGGATTTTCACCGTGTATTTTCACAAACCCTCCAAAAGGAATAAGGTTGATAGAGTATTTTGTTTCTCCCCTTGTCCAAGAAAAAATCTTTGGTGGAAACCCTATCGCAAATTCATCTACTCTGATTCCGCTTTTTTTTGCAGCCAAAAAATGCCCAAGCTCGTGCACAAAAATAAGAGCTGTCAAAATTAAAAGAAATAAAATTATAGTCATGCTTTAAAAAATTGTTTTAATTAAATGTACCAGAGCTTACCCCAAGATCTCAGTTTCTTTCTTGTCTCCCAATTCAGTAAATTTATCAGTTACTTCTTTTATGATCTTTTCAAGTTCTGCTTTTGCTTTCGCTACTTCATCTTCACTCATCATTCCTTCTTTCTTTTGAGATTGAAGATCATCGTTTGTTTTATTTCGCTCTAGTCTCGCTGCAACTTTAGCATCTTCCACTTTTGCTTTTGCAAGTTTTACAAACTGAGTTCGACTTTCTGCTGTAAGCGCAGGAAAAGCAACTCGTAGACCTTTGTCGTCTACAGAAACTGAAAGTCCTAGATTTGAAACAACAATCGCTTTTTCGATTGCTTTAATCAAAGTATTGTCCCAAGGAGTAATCCGGAGTGTTCGCGGATCTTCACTAGTTACACTTGCAACTTGAGGAATCGACATCTCGCTTCCGTAAGATTCTACTTTTACAGAGTCTAAAACCATTGGAGTTGCTCGCCCAGTACGCACAGATGAAAGTTCGCCAGACAGCCACCTTTCTGTTTCTTGTAATTTTGTTTTTAGGTTTGAAAAATTGTATGCCATATGGGTATTCTAGCAGATTGCTCTTTTTTTAGAAAGTTTTTTATTAGATCGACAGAGCCACAGACTCGAGCAAAAGTTTTAAAGAAGAAGAGGTGTCTGAAGCATATTTTAAAGCGTGAAGTACGCTTAATTGTTTTTTTGGATCTTCCCCTTTCAAAGAAGATCGAAGATCTAAAAGTAAACTTCTCGCATCTCGACGACTTTTTTTTCCTTCAGAAATTTCTTCAATTAAGCTCGCCACAATTTTTAATCTCTCTGCGACCGAAGCATCTAAAAATTTCTTTCCATTTCTCTTTGGATTTTCTTTTTTTGGTGCTTGAATAATTTCAAAACGAGAAAGAAGGGTTGGTAAAAAAAGTGACTTACTTTCAGAAACTATAAAAAATTTAGTTCTCCCAGGATCTTCAAAAAGTTTTAGAAGTGCGTTTTGCGCTTCCCACACAATGCTTCCTATATGGAGAGTAATGTATTTAAAATCCAAAGAAACCGGAGATTTGTTTTCCATAGCAACCAAAGCTTGCGCGTCTTCTAGATACATTCGCTCATAATTGAAAACGAAAATATCTGGGCTTTGCGTCGTTTCGATTTCCGCCTCTTTAAGAATATTTGAAATCACCTCTTCCCCGTTTTCTTTTTCTCCTAGAATCAAATATGCGTGGTGGTTTAGAGTTTTCATGTCTTTAAAGTATAGAAAAAAGTGAGGTTTTTATACACTTGACACAGCTTTAATGAGTAGTAGAGTACGGAAAGGCTTGATCTCTGATAACTGGAACGGTCACGCGTGACTTAGCGAAAGCGAGTCTCAAGAATACACGGGTCCAAATCCCTATCTTAAAACCGTGAGCAGACACGTTTATCTAGGTCCTAAAATTGGAAGAGGGCAAGATAACTAAAAAAGGAGAGAAAGGGAGACGAAGTCTCGCGGTGCTGTCGAAAGCACTTAACTCCAACGGATAAAGAATCCAGAGACTATGTACGTGGTGGGAATACCATTTTGCAAAATCTCTGTGTCTGAGTAACTTGGGTACCCGTAATGCGCCGTAACTACAACGGTCGTAGGGACACACTCTAAAACTCAGGCTTAGGACGCCCCATCTAACCCGTGGTGAGCAGTCGCCCCAAACGCCCACATTCGGCAAGCTGCGAATCGTGTTTCAATCAAGGGGAGGCCTTAGTAGATAAGTCCAGTATCGAAAAGGCATGGCTCTTTCGGAAGTTTATAAACTTCCAATATTCAAAAACCCCTTCGAGCAATCGAAGGGGTTGAATTTTTTATTTTTTTTCTTTCTTTCACCTTTTCCTTACACCTTACCCGTTTTCTTCTCTAACGCTTGGTGATTATAGACTTCTTATATGTATCCAAATGCTCAAGCGCGATTCCAGTTCCAAGAGCCACACAGTAAATCGCTTTATCAGCCAAAACCGCTTTTACACCAGTTCGTCGAAGTACGAGCTCTGGAAGATTTCTAAGTTGTGAAGATCCACCGGTCATTGTAATTCCTTGATCAATAATGTCAGACGCAAGTTCTGGTGGAGTCTCTTGTAAAACATCTTTTATCGCTTGAATCATTTCTCGAAGTTCCTTTCCAATAGCTCGCACAATTTCGTTTGTTTTTATTTCAACCGAACGCGGAAGCCCAGAAAGACAATCTCTACCCTTTACCATCATTGAAAGTTCGTTTTCTTCTGGGACCGCAGATCCAATATTTATTTTTATATCTTCTGCAGTTTTATCTCCGACCATGAGGTTATAATTTTTTTTCACGTAGTCCACAATCGCTGCGTCGATTTTATTTCCCGCACATTTTACAGAAGTAGAAGCTACAATTCCTCCCAAAGAAATTACAGCAACGTCTGTAGTTCCTCCTCCAATATCTACAACCATGTGCCCCTTTGGTTCGTAAATAGAAATACCGGCACCGATCGCAGCGAGGATCGGCTCTTTTACAACATAAGCATTTTTAGCGCCTGCCTTTATCGCAGCTTCGATCACCGCTCGTCTTTCAGTGGAGGTCACTCCAGCAGGCACGGAGATCATGACTTCTGGTTTCCAGATGTTCCACTTTGGTAAAGCTTTTGTGATGTAGTAACGAAGCATTGCTTCAGTCACTCTATAGTCTGCAATCACACCGTC
>CAZIMQ010000080.1:0-2968 GCA_964540495.1 uncultured Candidatus Saccharibacteria bacterium
AAGAGTTATTAGAAAAAGGAGCAAATCCGAGAGATGTTAAACTTTCTCTTGCTTTGGAAATTGTCTCAATTTACCACGGTCATGAAAAAGCAACAAAAGCCAAAGAGGCTTTTGTTAGTACTTTTTCAGACAAGGATATAAAAGATGAAAACTTTAAAGAAATAAAAATAAATGAGGAAGAGGTTTTAAGTGAAATTCTTGTCTCAGAAAAAATACTAAGTTCTAAGGGAGAATTTGCGAGGCTTGTAAAAGAGGGAGGTGTAACAAATTTGATTTCAGGTGAAAAAGTTGCAGACATAAGGTTTGTGGCTAAGAAAGGAGAAAAATATAAAATAGGTAAAAAACATTTTATAAAAATTATTTAAAAAGAAAATCCGACCTTTGGTCGGATTTTCTTTTATTCTTCGTCTTCCCACAAACTGTCATCTTCCTCTTCTTCAATATCCAAAACCTCATCTTTTGGAACATCTATGTCATCATCTGTCGCTGGATCCAAAAAAGGATCTCGTAGATCGTCTTCACTCATTTTTTTGTATTTATTTACTTTTAATTTCGGAAAAATACTTACATTCACATTTGTACCAAAGCTCATAAAAAAATGCAAACATTTATTTCTGGGGAAAACGAGTTTATGTAAACTAAGGTTATTTTACAATAGCAAAAAAGGTAAGTCCGACAGCAATTGCGTCATATTCATCATCGAGTTCAATTTTTTTAGGTGTTTGTATTAAAAGGGGAATCATTCTTATAATCGATTTTTTGTCAGCCCGTCCGTTTCCTGAAACCGCGAGTTTTATCTGCGGGGGAGAAAATTCAAATACCTTTAATTTTTCTTTTGAAGCGATAAATAAAATCACACCCTTTGCTTCTGAAACTTTCATAGCGGTTTTTTGGTTTGTGGCTAAAAATAGGTTTTCTATTGCCAAGGCAACAGGTTTCCATTTTAAAATTACCGCCTCAATCTCAAGTCCGATGGATAAAAGTCTTTCCTCGTGCGAAAGTTTTTTGTCTGTTTGGTGACAAGTTGAAAACAATAGGGTTTCTTTTGCTCCTTTTTCTTTTTCTAAAACAGCTATTCCAAGTCGTTCGTAACCAGGATCTATTGCTAAAATTCGCATAATTTTACTCAGCGTTTGTGTAAACCTCCTCCACTTCCTCGTTTTCTTCTAATTCATCAACAAGTTTTGAAAGTATTTCAAGGTCAATATCTTCAAGGGGAACAGTTGTCTCTGGTACCCATTTTATATTTCCATTTTCTGCTGTAGGTAATTGTTTTTTAAAAGCCCAAGATGCGCTTCCTGGACTCGCTAAAGAAAAACCGTTTTTAGATAGAATATGTTTTATTTCTTGAGCGGCTTTATTTCGGTTAGAAGTTTGTGCTTCGATTATTATTGCTGATCCTCCAGGGCCGTAACATTCGTATGTAATTTCTTCGAGGCTCTCTCCTCCAGATTCAGTCCCTTTTTTAATTGCTCTTTCTATTACATCTTTTGGTACGTTATCTTTTTTTGCGTTTTCGATAGCAGATTGTAAGGAAGCAGACGTTGTTCCTTTTGATTTTTTTGATTCAACAGAAATTAGTCTCGCGTGTTTTGTAAACACTTTGCTTTTTTTAGCATCAGTTGAAGCTTTTTGTCTTTTTATTTGTGCCCATTTATTATGTCCTGACATAAATTTATTTATTTTCTATCGGATATTCTATTTTTAAGTGACCATAAGCTTTTTGTGTTGCTATTCTACCGCGGGGAGTTCTCTCAATAAACCCAAGTTGCAGAAGGTACGGCTCGTGGAATTCTTCTATTGTTGCTTCTTCTTCTGAAAGGGAAGCGGAAAGTGTGTTTAGGCCTACAGGCCCTCCCCCAAATTTTTCGATTATAGTTCCAAGTAGTTTTCTGTCAGATTCTACAAGACCCATTTCATCTACTCCTAAAAGCGACAAAGCTTCGTCTACTATTTTATTTGAAATAGCGCTTTTTTGTATTTGTGCAAAATCTCGAGCTCTTTTGAGAAGGTAATTCGCGGTACGTGGAGTCATTCTGCTTCTTTTTGCGATTTCTTTTACAGCTTCATTTTCTATTTCAATTCCAATAATTCCAGATGATCTAGAAATTATTTTTCCGATTTCATCTTCTGTGTAAAATTCCATTTTATGTACTCCTCCAGAAAATCTAGATCGAAGGGGGGAGGAGATCATTGCAATTCTCGTTGTTGCGCCAATCATTGTAAAAGCGGGCAGTTCCAGTTGGATTGTACGAGCCGATGGCCCTTTTCCAATTATGATATCAAGAACACCTGACTCCATTGCTGGGTATAAAACTTCCTCGATTGTTTTGTTTAGTCTATGTATTTCGTCTATAAAAAGAATATCTCCTGGAGAAAGGTTGGTAAGGATTGAAGCCAGATCGCCAACTTTCTCAATTGCGGGACCAGAAGTTGCTTTCATTTGGCTTCCGGTTTCTTTCGCGATTAGGTGTGCGATTGTAGTTTTTCCGAGTCCTGGTGGTCCATAAAAAAGAATATGTTCAGGTATTTGGTTTCTTTCCTTTGCTGCAGAAAGAAGGATTGAAAGATTTTTTTTGATTGCTTCTTGGCCTATATACTCGTTCCAAGTAGAAGGACGTAGCGCTTGATCGAGCACTCTTTCATTATTTTCACCCCCTTTGTTTTTTGAGTCAGATTTGGAATCCATAATTCGTTAGATTTATTATATCACGGTCAAAATACCAAAAAAGACATAGGCATTGACATTGAGAGCAAGGTATGCTAAGATACTACTGTTCGTTTAAATTTCCTCCGCGAAAAAAAACATTAGAAAAAAGGCGAGACCTTGGTGTTTTTTAGTGCGGGTATATAAGTTAGAGAGGAGTCACAGCACGAATCTCTAAGCAATGAGACATATTTTATATGTCTTCTGGTGTAGAAAACAGTACTACCAGTATAATAACTTCAAAATTCTTTTACTGGAGCT
>CAZIMQ010000081.1:0-2929 GCA_964540495.1 uncultured Candidatus Saccharibacteria bacterium
TGATACCAATTTACTGTTTCTTTCATTTTTTTTATTTAATTAGGCTGTGGAACATCTTAAGTCACAAATTTCTATTTTCCTTGCGAAAAAAGAAATCTTGCGACCTGTGATTTTCTCACCTAGAAAATCAATCCAAAAGCTTTTTTTAACAAAGTTTAAAAAAGTTTTGGTAATTTTTGTGGTGCAAAAATCAAAACTTTACGAAAATAAATTTAATTTATATTAGTACCCCTATCTCAAAAGATTTTAAAATATTGTTTGGTTTTGATTGTCCACTATGTTGATCTTTAAAAAGACTTGAGCCGTTTTTGCCACATATTTGCATAATCTCTTTTTCACCTCCTGGGTGTCGTGGTATGTAAGAAGTGATGTCGTACACTTTTCCATTCATTGTTGTGTAGCAACTTGATTTAGTTGAATGTGCTGAAACTTCTGCAAGTGTAAATGTCTTTTGTGCGGAAGTTGTGGTTGTTGTAGTGTTTGTGACTGTTGTAGTTGTTTTTGGAGTTGGAGCAGGAGCTGTGGGTTTAGGTGTAGCTTGCGTGGTTGGTGTTGTTCCAAGATCCATAAATTTTACAGAAGAAGGAGGTGTGAACTTGCTTTGGTCCACGATCCATTCTTTACAGTCATAATCCCCGATTTGTGTAGCGTCGAATGTGTAAGTACCAGATGTTTTTGTGTCTGTGTTGCTGGTTTTATTTTCTTCTATTTTTACCTTATAACCCATACTTGGCATCATTGAAGACCATGTGTAAGAAAAACCATCTTTCATTATAAATGTCGATTCTACTTCCATTCCTTGTACGGATGTTTTAAATTCTCCACGAATCTTTCTCTCACTCATTGTTTCCGCGTTTGTAATATATACAGTCCCTTTACTTTCTACATCACCGACGTATTGGTTTACTGTACAAACATAAGCACCAGAATCATTTTTTAGAAAAGCTTCAAATGCCATCTTCTTTCCTGATGTTTCTGTTTTTACTTCCCCATCATTTTGTTCTACGTTTTTATTTGTAAAAACAAAATACCCTCCGACAAGAACTCCAACTGCCACAATTCCTATAATTATATTTTTCATATTTATTCTTTAACTTAAAAAATTATAAACTTCCCGCCTGCCATCGACTAAAGCCTGTCTTCAGGCAATGGCGGGCAGGTTAACTTATGAACTAACCCCAATTGCTCTCTTCGCCTCCTCTAGCTTCTTGTTCGCCACTTCCTTAGCCTTTTTAGCGCCCATTTCGAGAACCTCTTTTACTAGAGTCGGGTTTGCTAAAATCTCTTCTCTACGAGCCTGTAGTGGCCCCACAAATGCCTTCAGATCGGCAATTAAGGCTTGTTTTAGTGCTTGGTACTTCCCTTTATTTGCCTCGTACACAGGGGCTAATTCAGCCTCGGTTTTTAGGAGTTTGTGGATCGCATAGACGTTTACTGGCACGTCACTTCCTGAATCAGTAACGATCGACATAACCGCTTTTTCTATTTCCTCGTCAGAAGCAAAAAGCGGAATTGTGTTGTTGTAAGACTTGCTCATTTTTTGCCCGTCTATTCCTGACACTGTTCCCACATCTTCTAAAATCATTTCTTTTGGAAGTTTGAAAGTTTCTCCAAATTTAAAATTAAATTTATCGGCGATGTCTCTTGCGTATTCGACGTGTTGTTTTTGGTCGTTTCCTACAGGCACCACATCTGGACTGTAAAGCAAAATGTCAGACGCCATCAAAACTGGGTAGTTAAAAGTACCCACACTGATCTCTTTGTTTTTCGCTTCCGCATCTTTAAAAGCATGAGCTCTCTCGAGGAAAGGTACAGTGACAAGTGTGTCAAAAATCCAAGTCAGTTCTGTGTGAGCGGAAACGTCTGATTGTTTAAAGATTGTTACTTTTTCTGGATCAAGTCCTGCAGCAAGGTAGTCCACGACCAAATCTCGTGTAAGATTTTGCATCTCTTCTTTGTTTTGAATGAAGTTTAAAGCGTGGTAATCAGCAACCATCACAAAAGACTCGTATTCGCCACTTTTTACGAGGTCTACCCATTGCTTCATTGCACCAAAGTAATTTCCTAAATGAATTTGTCCGGTCGGTTTAATCCCAGAAAGTAATGTTTTTTTCATCTCTGTATTTTAACAAAGAAATTTTGTTTTATCTATCACCTTCTTTTCCCTACCCCAGTCTCCCCTTTACTACGTCTTCAAATTTTCTTTCAGGATCGCTGTGGATCGGGTCAAGCTCGATTGTAAAAGCAGAACCCTTTCCTTTTCCAGCAGATTCTGCCCAGATCTTTCCTCGGTGAGCTTCGATCATTTTCTTTGCAATATAAAGTCCAAGCCCTGTTCCCATGATGTTTGTCTTAGAAGCGTCAGACTCTCGTACAAATCTTTCAAAAAGTTTAGACATAGTTTCTGGAGCAATTCCTACTCCGGTGTCAGACACTTTAAATTGTAGTTTGTTCATCGGTGTTCTTTCCACTGTTACTTTTATTTCTCCTTCTTTTGTGTACTTTAGGGAGTTGTCGATTAGGTTTGAGATCACCTGCTTGATCTTGCCCATGTCAGCACGAATTTCATAGTCTTTTGTTTTGTCATAGTTAAACGAGAATTTGATCTTCTTCTCAGCTTCGATAGATGGCGCGAGTTCTTTTGTGACATTTGCTACAAGTTCAGCAAAGTTGAAATCAGTAAAATCGTACTTCATTTTTCCTTGGTCAATTCTCGACACGTCTAGGTAGTCCCCCACAATCACCACAAGCGCTTGTGTAGACCGAAACACAGTTTCGAGGGCGTCACGAACTTCTTTTTTTAATTCTCCAAAATCCCCTTCCAAGATTAAAGATGTGTAGCCTTTAATCGCAGCCAAAGGTCCTCGTAGTTGATGGCTTGCTAATGACAAAAATTCTGATTTTTGTTGATCGAGTTCTTTTAGTCTTT
>CAZIMQ010000082.1:0-2892 GCA_964540495.1 uncultured Candidatus Saccharibacteria bacterium
AAAAAAGAAGTTTTAGTAAAAAACAGCCGATTAAAAACTCTTGGACTAAAAGAGACTCCTGCTCGCCTTGCCATAATCTCTGTGTTTGAAGGAGACCACACTCCCCTTTCCGCTGAAGACGTGTGGCGAAAAATGAAAACAAAAAAAGTAAACCTAGCAACGATTTACCGCAATATCATTTCTTTAGAGAAAGGAGGAGTTTTAACTAGAATCGATCTACGAAAACCTTCAAATTACTACGAACTAAAAGACTCAGTTCACCACCACCACATCACCTGCTCTTCTTGTGGGATCTTTGAGGACATCTCTTTTTGTGATGAGGAACTAGCGTCAAAAGCTTTGAAAGGATCCGCGAGGTTTTCTAAAATCAGCGATCATTCGCTTGAGTTTTTTGGAATCTGTAAAAAATGCACAAAATAAAACAAAATTATAAAAAAGTTTTAGCTTTTTTCATATTACTAATTGCCCTTTCTGCTTTTTTTCTTTACCCAAAAAATGAAAATGCTGAAAAAGACCAGTCGATAAAAAAAGTAGAAGTCTTAAAAATTCTTAGCGAAAAAACAGATTTTTTGCCTGGCACAAAATCACAACACCTAATCCAAGAAATTGACGCTGTGGTTTTAGACGGAGAAGATAAAGGGAAAATCATATTTTTAATAAACGACTTCGCTCCATTAAAACCAAAAGACAAAGTCTTTGCAGCTTCCTACAATAGTGAGACAGAAGAAGTCTACGGGGTTATAGAAAAAGACCGGACAAAAGCTTTGATTTTCTTTTTGTTTATTTTTTGTGCTGGGGTCATTGCCCTTTCTGGCAAACAAGGTGTCCGATCGCTCCTTAGTCTTTTAGGAAGTTTTGTAGTGATAATCTACGTACTTTTACCGAACTTGCTTGCAGGAGCACCTCCTGTAGGAATCTCTATTGCGGTCGCTTCTTTGATTTTGTTTTTTGCAATATTTTTTACACACGGATTTAACAAAGAATCAGCGGTTGCGTTTTCTGGAACTTTTGTTGCGATTTTGATCACAGGCATCCTTGCCCATTTTTCAATAGAAATAGCTGAGCTTTCTGGTTTTTCCTCACATGAATCTGTTTATTTAAATTTTTTAAATGATTCAGTTTTAGACATAAAAGGAATTTTTCTAGCAGGAATAATTATAGGAAGCCTTGGAATTTTAGATGACATCGCAATCACCCAAGCTTCGGTTGTAAGTGAACTCTGGAGAGCAAACAAAGAGCTTTCTAAACTAGAAGTTTGGAAAAGTGCTTTAAAAGTCGGACGTGAACACAGTAGTGCTCTCGTAAATACTCTGGCTTTAGCCTACACAGGAGCCTCCTTACCCCTTCTACTTCTTTTTAGTGGCAGTAGCGCTCCAATTGAGATGACTTTAAGTAGAGAAGTTTTTGCTGGTGAAATAATTAGAACAGTGATCGGAAGTTTAGGACTCTTACTTACAGTCCCTGTCACTACTCTTTTAGCAGTTCTTTATCTAAAAAATAGCAAAGGTGGTACAAGTAGCCACGTACACCACCATCACCACGGATAGTAGAATCCCTAGCGCTTTAGCCACTCTTTTTCTTGTCGTACCAAAACATCTCCCGCACTTTCTTTGTCTTTTAAAATCATTTTTAAAGCTCTTTCTAAGCGCATTCCTTGTGAACCTTTTGCGTAAATTAAATCTCCATTTTTAATCAAAGTTTCTGCAATTTTTCCTGCTTCCTCTGCATTTTCTGCAAAATAAACATTTTTTCTTTTAAAACCAGCGTCGATTGCACTTTCTCCAAGGTCTTTTGATCGGAGCCCTGTGGCAATAATGACATCGACTGATTTTGAAGCAATTTCCCCAATTCTTTCATGTTCAGACAAAGAGTACCGCCCAAGCTCGAGCATGTCGCCTAAAATCGCAATCTTTTTCCCTTTGGCTTCTAATGTACTAAAAATTTTCAAACCTTCTTCCATGGCAACTGGAGAAGCATTGTAAGTGTCGTCGATAATTTTTGAATTGTTGATTCCTTCTAAAATTCTCATCCGACCTTCTGGTGGATTGTATTTTGAAAAAGCATTTGCACCATCAACCAGATTTTTTCCAAGACCAGAAAGTACGGCAAGTGAAGCAAGGATCGGGTAAGCATGTTGGTTTCCGATCGCTCCTTTTACTAAAACCGGAATGCTGTTTCCTTCTATGTCAGCTTTTAAAGACATGCCGTACACACCTTCACCGTCTTTGTACAAAGGAGAAATAAAAGTCCCACGAATGTTGGCTTCGCCTTCTATACCGTAAGTCAAACACTTGGCGGTTGTCAGTTTCTTCATTGCTAAAATATCTTCATCGTCTGCGTTTAAAACAAGAAGACCGTCTTTTTTAAGATATTTTACAAGCCAAGATTTTTCTTTTACTACCTCTACAACTGATTTGTAAAACTCCACATGCACAGGCACTTTTCCAATCCGGGTAAGTACAGACACATCGGGTTTTACCCACTGCATAATTTTGTAAATATCGTTTGGTCTGTCAGCTCCGATTTCTAAAATCAAAACTTCTGGGTATTTCTTTTTAAAAATTATAAGCTTCGCTCCTATCAAGATATTTTTAAACCAAACACTCGCGTCTCCCCAACCATTTTGGCAACCTAAAACCGTAAGAGGAATTCCGATGTCACTGTTGTAGCTTTTGTGAGTTTTTCGCACGTGAAAAAAAGCCGAAAGTGCAATATAAAGACAATCTTTTGTAGAAGTCTTTCCCACACTTCCAGTAACGGCAACAATCTTTGGTTTATATTTTTTTAAGACAAGCTTTGATTCAAATTGTAAAATCGCTACAACAATTTTTTTTAATATAAACTTCATGGGGTAGTAGAAAATGACTTCACATTATGTGAAGATTAGAGTTT
>CAZIMQ010000083.1:0-2370 GCA_964540495.1 uncultured Candidatus Saccharibacteria bacterium
CGAAGATTAAAGTGAAGGAAACCTCACTATTTTTTATGCCTAATTTTTTACTACCAAAATTACCCCATCCCAGGCAGGAATCAAACAAACATCTTTATATTTTTTAAAAACAAATTCATTAAACTCTTTTGTATAAAACACCGATTCCCTTTTTAAATTTTCTCTCACTACTTTTCCAGCCCACAAAGCATTATCTACCAAAACCACCCCACCTGGGCGTAAAAGTTTTAAGGATTTTAAAAAATACTCTTTCATGTTTTGTTTGTCAGCATCGATAAACACCACATCAAAAATTTCTTTTTCTTTTATCAAAACACTAAGTAACGGCAAGGCTTTTCCTTTTAAAAATTTTATTTTCTTTGAAACTCCTGTCTTTTTCCACAAAGTTTCTGCTAAAGCATAATTCCGCTCGTCGAAATCGATTGTTGTAAGCAAACCATCTTTAGGCAGAGCTTCTGCTAAAAACACACTACTAAACCCTCTAAAAGTTCCGATTTCAAGAACTTTTTTAGCAGACAAGCTTTTTAAAAAAGTTTTTAGAAAGGCACCTTCAGAAAAAGGAATTTGTAAGTGTGAATGGTCGATTTTGAAAGTTCCCTCTAAAACTTTTAGATTTTTTAAAGGTTTTTTGTGAAAATTTTCTATATAAGAAGAAAGTTTTTGATCTATAGGAGTATTTTTACTATCGTTTTTTTGTTCCACGCTTTTTCTTTTCAAATCCTTTTAATTCCATGTTGTTTTCTTGCAGTAAAAACATGATTTCATCACGAAGTATCGCCGCTGTTTCAAAATCAAGATTTTTCACAGCTTCATCCATTTCCTCTGTTTTAATTTTTAGAAACTTTTCTGGATTTTCTTTAAACAAACTGCCGTCAATCATCGCAAGTTTTCCCACAGTCTCGTTGTGCTCGGTCTGCATCATATCTGTAATATCTTTTATATTTTTCTTGATTGTCACAGGAGTGATACCATGCTTTTTGTTGTAAGCTTCCTGGATTGTACGTCTTCTTTCTGTTTCTCCCATGGCTTTTTCAAGAGAATTTGTGATGTGGTCTGCATACAAGACAACCCTTCCTTCTGTGTTTCGGGCAGCGCGCCCAATAATTTGGATCAAAGATGTCTCAGAACGCAAAAACCCTTCTTTGTCTGCATCAAAAATACCTATGAAAGCAAGCTCAGGAATGTCGATTCCCTCTCGAAGTAAGTTTACCCCGATTAACACATCAAAATTTCCTTTTCTGAAATCTGTAAGAATTCTGATTCTGTCGATTGTGTCTATGTCGCTATGTAAATACTCGGCTTTGATTTTCTTTTCCTTCAAAAATTCTGACAAATCTTCCGCCATCTTTTTTGTAAGTGTCGTTCCGATCACTCTAAAACCTTTTTTGATTGTAATTTCAGCTTCTTTTATAAAATCTTTGATCTGCCCACCATAATTTTTCGCTTTGTCTTCCACAACACCTCGCACTTCAATCACGGGGTCAATCAGTCCTGTAGGTCGGATCACTTGCTCTACCACTTCTACACTTTTTTCTTTTTCATATTTTCCAGGAGTAGCTGACACAAAAAGAGTTTGCCCGATCCGCTCTTCAAATTCATCAAACTTAAGTGGACGGTTATCGCGAGCTGAAGGAAGTCGAAAACCATATTCAACTAAGTTGTTTTTTCGAGATTGATCCCCTGCGTACATACCCCCAATTTGAGGAACAGTCACATGAGATTCGTCGATCACTGTCAAAAAGTCTGGAGACCCATCTTTTTTTCGTGGAAAATATGAAAGCAAACTATCTGGCGGTTCCCCTTCGGATTTACCAGAAAAGTGTCTAGAGTAGTTTTCAATACCGTTGCAGTAACCAACTTCTTTGATCAAAGCCAAGTCGTAGTTTGTACGACGTTTTAATCTTTCAGCCTCTAAAATTTTCCCTTCTTTGTTTAAAACTTTAAGTCTGTCTTCAAGTTCAAGTTTAATACTAGAAATTGCTTTCTTTTGCTCATCTTCGCCAGTGATGAAGTGCTTTGCGGGAAAAAGAAAGAAAATCTTTTCTTCTTTAATAATCTCTCGAGTCACAGCGTCGAGCACAAGAATAGAAGAAATTGCTCCAGCTTTAAAATCAATCTTATACAAAACTCGCTCACTTACAGGCATAATCTCAATAGAATTTCCAAGAGCTCGCCAAAGACCTGGAGCAAGGTCTGCGTTTGTGCGATCGTAATGAATTGCGATCAGTTTTCTACCAAGTTCATTTCGCTCTATTTTTTCTCCAACAGAAATTTTTAGATTTACTTTTTCATACTCTGCGGGAGACCCTAAACCGTAAATACAAGAAACTGAGGCAACAATCACTACGTCTTTTCTAGTCAAAAGAGCTT
>CAZIMQ010000083.1:2380-2890 GCA_964540495.1 uncultured Candidatus Saccharibacteria bacterium
TGGGTTGAAGCGTGGCGGAGCCTGTCGATCTCTTCGTTGATCTGTGCTTCTTTTTCAATATAGGTGTCGCTAGCCGACATGTAAGCTTCTGGCTGGTAGTAATCGTAGTAAGAAACAAAGTAATGCACAGCGTTTTCTGGAAAAAAATCCCGAAACTCTGAAGCAAGTTGAGCGGCGAGTGTTTTGTTGTGAGCGATCACAAGAGTAGGTTTTTTTATTTCCTTTATGACGTTTGCAACCGTAAAAGTTTTTCCAGATCCAGTCACACCCAAAAGAGTCTGGTATTTTGAACCTTTTTTTATGTTTTTTACCAAACTTTCGATAGCTTTCGGCTGGTCTCCAGCTGGGACAAAGTCACTTATGATTTTAAACTCTTGTTTATCCATTTTTTTAACATCTTAGCATAAAAAATAACCCCCGTGTGTTTACGAGGGTTTTAGTTTAATCCAGACGACAGGTGCGGATACGAGTAGTACCCGCTTTAATAATTCCGCGTCTGTGATCCCTGGA
>CAZIMQ010000084.1:0-2879 GCA_964540495.1 uncultured Candidatus Saccharibacteria bacterium
AACTATGTCACCATTCTTTGCTTTTGTTGTAAGTGAGTATGATCCCGATATACCACTTACACTTCTACCTATTTTTGGTAACTCGCTTTGGGTGTAAGTCGTTTTTGTGCCAAATAAATTGTTTCCAAGTGTGTAACCAGCAATGTTTTTGTCGTAAGGTATTGCGCTTTGTCCTGGAGGAAAAACTTTCTCTTGCCAAACTATTTCTTGTATTGCCCCTAAAACACTTTCGGTTTTTAAGAAAAACCCAAGCAAAACAAAGACAAATACAAAAAATGTCTTGGTAAATTTTTCTCTTAAAAAGAAGGCACAATATTTCATCGTGATAAGAAAATTATATCATAAAAGGTTAAAAAAATTTGCTAAATTTATGTGAATTGTTTTAATAAAAAAATCATCGTAATATTTTTTAATTACGATGATTTTTTATTAAAATTTTTTTAATTTTTTGCTCCCTCAAGCATTTTGTCGATGGCAATTTTGACAAGTTGGTTTACAAGCTCTGTGACAATTTCGTCAAATTCGTCGGCGATTGTAAGACGAAGTAGTGGGGCTGTTGCCCGGGCTTCTACTTGAGATTTTACGTAGCCTGCCGGAGTCTGATCTTTACAGCTTGCGGGGTCAAAACTACCATCAGCTCTGGTTTTTTCACACACTGTGATTGTTTGGTAGCCGTTGTTTCTTTCTAGTTTTTTCTCCTGGGTTTGTTGTCTTGCCCCAATTTGTCTTGCTAATTCTAGTCTTGTTAAATATGTTGCCCCATAAGGATTATTTTGGTGTTGAATTAATTCAAACCACCCAGGAAACCCTCCAGCGTTCCAATCTCCGTTTACAAATTGTTCATAATTGTTCTTGATTTGGCTTAAGCTACAAGAAGCTTGGTTGCCATAACCCCCTCTTGAGTATCTCTGCAGTGTATTTAAGATTACTTGTACTTTAAAAGGTGCGCAAATGTTTACCCCTACCCCATTCGCCACATTTGTGACAAACGCTCCAGCCTCTACGTCAGCAATATTTTTGAAAAAAGCTTCTGGGTTGTCTACATAAACTGGATTTCCATCGAACCCGCTACGAATCCACTGCACAGTCGCGTCACCAATATACCTGATGATTGCATTTCCAAGGCAAAATCCGAAAGCATCGAAAGAAGGGGCTTGAATAAAACCTTTTGCAAGTCCTGAAACTATGTCGTAGCGACTCCCTTGTCCTCCAGAATGTTCTTTGTCGACTAGTCTGGCAGTGTTTTCCGATACATAATCATCAGCAACAGGTACTCTGGGGATGATTGTAATCACTTTTGAAACTTGAGATCCGATTGCTGAAGAAACGTAGTCTGAAGCTTTAGAAGTTATAGACCCAAGAGCAATTTTTAAATAATTCGAGACAATACTTCCTAAAAGACCTCCCACTGAGCAAGTTCCGACAGCCTCTCCAACCGCGAGAGCAGCTCCAGTACTGACTTCCGAAGCTGATGTACCGCTTTGCACATTACCTGTTGCTTGAGCACTATTCCCCGATGGGAAAAGAGCACTACTTGCTGCGTCGTTGCCTGTTTCGGTCGGCAAAGCTTGAGCGTAAACAATAGAAGTAGAAAAAGGACTAACCGTAGAAGAAAAAAGTGTACAAAGTATTAAAATTGAAAGAAGTTTTGAATGTTTCTGAAACATGTTATTGCTGAGGGAGCTCAAGGATCCTGTTCCAGTATCCTCCTACTTCCTGCGATGAATATATAATACCATTTTGTTGTAAATACGAAGCAATAGTTTGTACTTCTTTTTCATGAGTTTCTGATGCTTTTGAAAAAGCTTGGATAGCGATCGTTGCTTTGATTGGATTTTCTCTATAATCCTCAAACGCATAATAAGCCGAAGCTACTGTGCTGTAATTGTTGATTATTTTCAAGTGGATGCTTAAAACATCGCTCGGTACAGCTATTTCACTTAAGTTTTTAGCAGCTTTTGCGTAAATATCTCCTAGGATTTTTAAATTTGTAGCAATTACATCTTGGTTTTTAGCCATGTCAGTCAGTAGGGCTACTTGTACGGTTGCAAAAGCTGAGCCGTAAAACCTTAAAGATTCCGCTGATGAGCCACTAATAGATTTTAGATCGGCAAAAGAATATTCTTTGAAAGTAAAGCTTTTTTCTGCAATTGAAGTAAGTTTCGAGGTGGCACTTTCAAGCGTTTCTCCGCCATCACCGTTTTTAAGAGAATAAGAAGCGGTTAAGAGACTTTTTATAAAATCATTTTCATTTTCTGAGAGGTTAGATTTATTTGAATTTATTGACGCTGATTTTTGTGAAAGTGAGTCGTCTCCAGAGACTGCTGGGTTTCTTTCAAGCTTTACCTCCTCCCCATCTAATGTGCCGTCCCCATCTGAGTCTTTTTTGTCACGCATTGTTCCAAAAAGATCTTCTTCCCAGTCTAAAAGACCATCCCCATCAGTGTCTTTGTCGCTTTTAAATTCCGCAGAATCAATTTCAAGGTTTGCAACAGGGGCGTTTTTGATTTCAGATACAGATCCTTTTATTTTTGAGACTAATTTAAGTTTTGGTTCAAGTTTTATAAAAGCAATTGAAAACACCACTGCAAAAGCAATAATTGCAAAAGCTATAGTTTTTTTATTTAAAGGCTCGTTTTTTTTCAAAGTTTTAATAAAAGGTGTACTTATATATGAATATAATATCACAAGAGGTTTTTTTAGGTAATTTATGTAGTAATATTAAAGATATGGAAAGATCAAAAAAATATTTTCTTATTTTATTTTCAATTTTTGCAGTTTTTTTCTTTCAAAATTCACTTGTTTTAGGTGTTGCTACTACGGGTTTTTCTTTTCAAAGAAATCTTTCAGAGGGGATGTCAGGAGAAGATGTGGTATTG
>CAZIMQ010000085.1:0-2878 GCA_964540495.1 uncultured Candidatus Saccharibacteria bacterium
CGTTTGCGTAGGGATCTCTCCGTTTGGAATCAAAATCTCCGCACCAACCACAAGTTTTGGATTTTCCCCAAGATCATTGAAGCGAATTATTTCATCAGCGTCCCCTCCAAACTTCTTTGCAATCGAAGCTAGAGTTTCTCCTTTTGCTACAGTGTGTTTTACTCCGGAAATAGGCAAAATTACGAGCTCCATACCTTTCCTCAAGTCTTTAGCACTTCTAAGGTCGTTAGCCCACATAACAGTGTTTGGAGAGACTTTAAACATTTGAGCGATGCCAGAAATAGTGTCCCCGTCTCGAACATAATAAATACTGATCTTATCGGCTATTTCTTTTTCATCTATCTCAAGTACGGTTCCAACAGGTCCAGAGGTAGTTTCAATAGCGCTTTCATCAACAATTACAATTTCATGACTTGAATCTGAAGGGGAAATGTTAGCAATAGCCTGCGCTACTGGCATGTTTTGGGAATTCTCATAACGGAGGTTAATGTCTAGATCCTTAGCCTCGGCTGTAAAAAAACCAGACACGAAAGAACGCACTCCTGCGTGCGCTTTTTCTGGATAAATAGGGTACAAAAATACAGCACACATGAAAGAAAAATAACACAAAGAGTGAACAGTCGAAGTGTTAATTTTCGATACTAAAGGTAATCTTTTTTTTGTCTTGTAGCTACCACCTAATTTGAGTTTCTTAATATGCCTTTTTTTAATTGTAATTCTGGTGTTTCAGTCAAAATACGGCTCTGTTGAGCCATTTCCATTTAGAAAAACTACTCGAATATACTAATCATAGCCCCTTAAAAAGCATTGTCAACCATCAAAAAACACGGCTGTGGATAAGAAAAAAATGCCTTCTACGTGGTATATTTCCTAAGTGAAAACAGAACAAAACGAAGAAAAAAACTCGGGGGGGGATTTACCTAAATATTTAAGAGAATTAAACGAAAGACAGAGAAGTGCGGTACTTTCAATCGATGGCCCTTTGCTCATTTTAGCTGGTGCAGGAGCGGGAAAAACCAAAACTATTACCCACAGAATCCTTCACCTTATAAAAAATGGGGTTCCTGGGAGAAAAATCCTTGCAATCACCTTCACAAACAAGAGTGCCAAAGAAATGAAAGAGAGACTCCACCGAATCTTGCGCTCTGACAGTGAGTTAAATTTTCCAGTCGAAATTGAAGGTTCGTCCTTACCTTTTGTGTCCACCTTCCACTCTCTGGGTGTTCATATCTTAAAAGAAAACTCGGAGCGCCTAGGAATGCCGAGACACTTCACAATCTTTGACCGTAACGACTCTAAAAGTGCAGTAAAAGAAGCAATGGAGCGAAGAGGGGTAGACCCAAAAAGATTCGAACCTTCAAAAATGCTCTCAATAATTTCCAGAGAGAAGGGTAATGGAATATCTTTTAATGAATTTTTAGACAAAAGCGCTGACTCTCATATGGCAGTTATTGCAAGAAGTATTTGGGAAGAATACGAATTTATACTAAAAAAAGAAAAAGCTTATGATTTTGATGATCTACTTTTAAAAGCATACGAACTTTTAAAAATTCCTGAGGTTCTAGAAACCTTACAAAACAAATGGAGCTATATACACATTGACGAGTACCAAGATACAAACAGGGTTCAATACGAGATGGCAAAACTCTTAGCCTCAAAAGAGAGGAACATAGCGGTTGTGGGAGACATAGACCAATCAATCTACAGCTGGAGAGGGGCGGACTTTAAAAATATTTTAAGATTTGAAAAAGATTACCCGGAAGCGAAAACTGTGTTGCTAGAAGAAAACTACCGATCAACAAAAACAATCATAGAAGTTTCTAATAAAATTATAGAAAAAAACACACTCCGAAAAGAAAAAATACTTTTTACAAACAACGAAGACGGTGACCAGATTTCACTTTACTGCGGTTTTGATGAAAAAGACGAGGCTGATTATGTGGCTAGAACTTCGCAAATGCTTATACGACAAGGTGTAAATGCTAGCCAAATTGCAATACTTTACCGAGCAAACTTTCAATCAAGGTCTTTGGAAGAATCGTTTATTAGAAAAAATATTCCTTACAACCTTTTAGGAACAAAGTTTTTTGATCGAAAAGAAATTAAAGATTGTTTGGCTTACCTAAAATGCGCTTTAAACCCAGATAGTATGTCTGAATTTAAAAGAGCGATCAGTTCACCAGCTCGAGGAATCGGCAAAACAACAATACTAAAAATCTTAGAAGGGAAAGAGGAAGAATTACCAAGGGGAACAAAAGAAAAAATTGAAAATTTTAGAAAAATTCTAACAAAAATTAAAGAAGTAGCACTCACAGAAAAACCAAGTGAAACAATCAAAAAAATAATTTCTCTTTCTGGTCTTGAGCTTTCGCTTCAAACAGGATTAGAGGAGGATTTAGAAAGGCTAGAAAACATTCGCGAACTTGTAACGACCGCAAGTAGTTATGATCACTTTTTACCTGAGGAGGGGATTGAGAAATTCTTAGAAAACGTATCTCTTGCAAGTGACCAAGATGATCTAAAAGAAGAAAAAGACGCTGTCAGATTTATGACAGTTCATGCTTCCAAAGGTCTTGAATTTGATTATTGCTTTATCACAGGACTTGAAGAAGATCTCTTTCCCCACACAGGACTCTCTGATTCTCCAAAAAACATAGAAGGAAAAGAAGAGGAAAGAAGACTTTTTTACGTAGCTTTAACTCGTGCTCGAAAAAAAGTTTACCTTACTTACACACAAATGCGTACAATTTTTGGCAGTAGAAAATCAAACATCCCATCTGAATTTATTCTAGACATTGATGATGAATTTTTAGAAAGGGAAAATGGTAGTAGCAACACCGGGCGAGAAAAGATTGTTTATTTAGAATTCTAAGAGTTT
>CAZIMQ010000086.1:0-2650 GCA_964540495.1 uncultured Candidatus Saccharibacteria bacterium
CAGCTCCCCTCTTTAAAATCTCCGCTTGTTCTTCAGTAAAAGCAGTTCCCGAACTTGCAACAGTGTTTATAACTCCTGCTTGATGACTCATGAGTAAATCCATCTGACCCTCTACCAAGACTGCTGTGGAAGCTTCACGGATAACTTTTTTTGCAAAATTATATCCATAAAGTAATTTTGATTTTTCAAAAACTGGAGTTTCCGGACTGTTTAAATATTTTGCCTCATCTGGATTATCGCTTTTTAGAATTCTTCCTGAAAATCCGATCACTCGCCCTGAAGAATCAAAAATTGGAAACATGATCCTTCCTCGAAACCGATCATAACTTTCTTTACCTTCTGCTTTTTTTATAAGCCCTGCTTTTTCTAAAATTTCTTCAGAAAAACCACGCGTCTTCAAATAATTTTTTAAAGTACGCCAATCACTTTTTGCAAAACCAACTCGCCATGTATTTACACTTTGAATCAAAAGCCCTCGATTTTTTAAATACATCAAAGCTTCGTTTTCTGTTTTTAAATTGTTTTGAAAATACACACAAGCTTCTTCAAGAGCCTCCAAAATTTCAGAATTTTCACTCTTTTCCGTCTTCTTAAATTCATCAAGGGGCACCCCTGCTCTTTCTGCAAGCATTTTTAACGCTCCTACAAAATCAATTGATTCAAACTCTTGAACGAAAGAAAAAATGTCCCCCTTTGCTCCGCAACCAAAACAATAATAAGATCCTCGATCTGGAGAAATGTAAAACGATGGTGTTTTTTCATTATGAAAGGGACACCGAGCTTTTAAATTCGCTCCTGATTTTTCAATTGGAATATATGAGCCTATAATATCCACAATCGATAATTTTTCTTTTATTTTTTCAGTTGTTGAAGACATAAGAGCAAAACACTTCCCCACAAGAGCAAAGCGCACCTAAGCGCTTTGCTCTTTTTTATTTTCCTTTAAGCTTCTTCTCTTTCTCTCCTTTGAAGATCTTCAATCATTTGAGCTTTCTTGCTTCCTTTAAATCCAGTTCCTGCAGGAATAAGTCGTCCGAGAATAACATTTTCCATAAGTCCAGTTAGCTTATCTTCAGCTCCTTCTACAGCAGCTTGTATAAGAATTCGTGTTGTGTGTTGGAAAGAAGCAGCTGATAGAAAACTCTTTCGAGAAAGTGAAACTTCTGTAATTCCAAGTACTATGTTTTCAGCTTTCGCTTCTTCTTTTCCTTCTTTCTTTACTCGATCATTTTCTGCCAAAAGTTCTCCCATTTCCACAACTTCTCCTGTTACAAACGAAGTATCTCCAGCACTCTTTACTTTCACACGAGAGAACATTTGTCGCACGATCACTTCAATGTGTTTTCGAGATACAGGTTCTCCTTGTAGTTCGTAAAGTTTTTTAATTTCAGAAATAATGTATTGTTCTGTTTTTTCTTTTCCAGCATATTTGAACAATTCATCGATATCTACAGATCCGTCAGTAAGGACGTCTCCTTTTTTCACATTGTCACCAACTTTTACCAAGACCATTCGGATTCGGTGACATTCGTATTCAACAGCGGCACCTTTTTTAGAAGATCCAGCTTCAGGCAAAAGAGTAATAATTTTCTCTTTTCCAGTGTCTTTGATTTCTGTGATCACTCCATCGAATCCAGAAACTACCGCAGGGTTTTTTGGTTTTCGTTTTTCGAATACTTCTTCTACACGAGGCAAACCTTGAGTAATGTCTCCTCCAACTGAGGCGGCACCTCCGGCGTGTACAGTTCTCATCGTAAGCTGTGTTCCCGGCTCTCCAATCGCTTGAGCAGCTACAGTTCCTACAGCTTCACCAATGTCGATCATGTGGTTTTTACCAAGGTCTAGTCCGTAACATTTTGCACAAACTCCTACCTTTGCTTTACAAACCAATGGAGATCGAACATAAACACTTGTTACTCCAGCATTTTCAATTTTCAAACTATCAGCATCTGAAAGTAAGTGATCTTTTTTGAAAAGAACATCACCACTTTCTGTTTTTGCATCTTCAGCCAAAACTCTTCCTTTAATACTTTTTGATAGCGCGATTTCAATTCCTGAAGCAGTTTCTTTTTTAAGTTCAATACCAGTTTTAACTCCACAATCATCTTCAGTTACAAGCACGTCTTGAGCTGCAACGAAAAGTCGTCTAGTTAGGTACCCAGCTTTAGCAGTGTTTAGAGCGGTGTCAGTAAGACCCTTTCTTGATCCGTGAGTGTTCACGAAATATTCGATTGGGTTGAATCCTTCTTTTGTTGAAGAAAGAATTGGAAGCTCAAGAGTTTCTCCGGCAGCGTTTTGAATAAGTCCTTTCATACCAGACATTTGAGTAATCTGAGAAGCAGAACCTCGGGCTCCAGATTTCCACATGTTAAATACTGATCCTTTGTTATCTAGATTTTCAAGTACAAGCTTTTCAATCTTCGCTTTTACAGCGTGCCAAATTTCAATATTTTTTCTAATTCGTTCATCTTCTGAAAGAAGCCCTTCAGACCATTGAGCGATTACCTCTTGAGATTTTTTCTGAGCTTCATCGATCAAAACTTTTTTACCTTCTGGTACTTTAATATCATCAATTCCCCAAGTTACAGCAGAATATGAAGCATATTTAAATCCGAAGTTTTTGATTCTGTCTAAGATGATTGGAAGTTTT
>CAZIMQ010000087.1:0-2462 GCA_964540495.1 uncultured Candidatus Saccharibacteria bacterium
AGCAATCTTATAAACACTGAGAGCAAACAAACACCCAGTTAAAGTAAATAACGCGTCTCCAATATCTCCTGTGTAATAAAGCCCTTGGTCAACACGCGCACTAAAGACAAGATCAGACGCTACCATACTTACAAGAGCGAGAACTAAAAACAAAAGCCCTCCTGTCATTTTCCCACCCGATAGACGAAGAATCACAACAGCCAACGCAATTAAAATTGCGTCTGCAAATGCATAAAGAAAATCAAAAAGAGACGTGGTAAACGGAGAATCTAGCGATATTGTAGGAAATTCGAGCCCTGCCAACTTAAACAACAAAAACCCAGAAATTACCCCAAGGACCAAAGCTTGGGCAATAGAGGTTTTCTTCAAGCCTAAAGTAAAAATTTTTAACAAATGAATTGAAGCATAGATAACTAAAGGAATATAAAGAATAAAAAAGACGTCAGCTAAAGAAGGGTAAGGAATTTCAATTTGTAAAATAGTTTCAAAATAAAACCAAGTCACAAAACCCATCGCAAGGGACGCGCAAGTAAGACCAAGAGCGAGTAAAGACTTGCCCACAGAACTATCTTTTGAAATTCTGGTTCGCCCTATAAAAGCAACGATCGCGCCCAAAATATATGGAAGGTTTATAAGAAAAATTACATTGTAATTTTTGAAATCATTTTGAGTCACTTCACCTGATGTAATAAGAGCGTTGGTCACAAATAAACCAAAAACATACCATGACACCAATACTAAGGCTGTAATAATCGCGCTTTTTTTTGTGAAAATCATGGTGTTATTATAACATTTTCAAAATTTAGGGTCTATTTCAGTTGTGCACATGCCACAAAATAACCATTTCCTTGCCCTAAAAGCTCATAATTCCCAAAAACCTTCTCGAAATTCTTTTTAATAAAAAATTCAAGCCCAGCAATAGTAACTACCACAATCTTCCCGTCTTTTTTTAAATGCGTCTTTGCCTCACCAAAAAGAATCCAAAAAAACTCTTTAGAGACTTTCGCTGGAAGATTAGAAATAATTAAATCAAATTTTTTACTCTTTTCTACTTTAGAAAAACCATTAGAAAGATACGCCTTAGCATTTTTTATTTTATTTAATTTAGCATTTTTATTTGCATAGTCTACCGCGACAAAATCTTTATCTACCATCTCCACAGTTCCTGTTGTTTTTTTAGCCAAAGCAAGTCCAATTGGACCATACCCGCAACCAATATCTAAGACATCAGCATCCTCAGGTAGTTTTATAGATTTAATTAAAGCAATAGTTCCCTCGTCTATTTTTTCAGGAGAAAATAAACCCCAAGTAGTACAGAAAATAAAATCTTCGCCGAGAATCTTTGTTTTAATTTCTAAATCTTTTTTTAATTCTTCAATAGGAAACTGAGGCATTTTTATTGAGTGATTTCAGTCTTTACGCTTTCTTCAGGATGAACAAAATTCTTTGCAATCAAATATATCCCAGCAGTCATCACACACGCAGACAAAAAGTATATATGGTCTGCGATATCAGCAATGGTGTGTGTCCCAGCTTCAATTCGATAAAAAAAGACTAAATCAGCTACTACATTAAACACAAGACCAAAAAGGTATATAAGCATCCCTTTGAAAATTTTTCCTCCAGCAATCGATAGAGCTAGTACAACAATCGCAATCAGAACAATGTCAGTAAAAGCGTAAAAAGTATCGAACAAAGTTACGGCAAGTGTGGAATCTTCAGAAATTTCAGGAAGTGAAAAGATTCCGAATTGAATCGTAAGAAAAGAAGCAATAGCAACCCACAAGACAGATTTAGAGATTGTTTTCTTTGTAAGGGCAAAAGAAAAAATTCTAAGAAGGTTCAAAAGACCAATTACAACAATCGGTACAAAAGCTACATAGAAGAAGTCTGCAATAGAAGGATATAGCTCACTTTCCCCAAGCCCTACTTCCAAGGTAAGCCAAGAAAGGAAACCGAGACCCATACAAAAAGACCCGATTCCTAAAAGTACCAAAGATTGCTTTACAACTCTTGGTAAATCAGGTTTCTTAATTGCAAAAAAAGCAGTAATTCCACCAAGGAAAAAAGCTGCGTTCAAAGCAAAAAGATAATGCATATTAAACAAATCTATAAACTCCAAAGGATTCTCTCGACGTAAATAGAAAAAACTAGAAAGAAAACAAACGTAAAAAATTATAAAAAAAACTGATGTACCTATGATTTGTTTTTTTGTAAACATATATTTAATTATTTAATAAATATTACTCTGTTGTTTCACCGTCAAACTTAGGACTATCTTTTTGCGCTTCACTTTTTGTTGCACGCATTACTCCATCTTTGTGATGTGCTGGAGAATAAATTGTATACAATTTTAACTCCTCTGAAGTAGATGTGTTTATAATATTGTGTTTTGCTCCTTCTGGAACAATCACAGCATCACCTCCAGTTACATTATATTGTACGTCATCAATTAGGACTTG
>CAZIMQ010000088.1:0-2384 GCA_964540495.1 uncultured Candidatus Saccharibacteria bacterium
CTATTCCAAGCTATGTTCACACTCTCTACGACATTACACACAGCTACGTGGTGTTTTCTGTAGTTTTTTTGATCGTCTGGGCGATTTTGAAAAGACCACTTTGGGAAATGACCGCTTGGGCTTTTCATATATTTTTAGACATGTTTACTCACTCAGAGCGTTTTTTTCCAACTCCGATTGTTTGGCCATTTTCAGACACCTCTATCGACGGTGTGCCTTGGTCAGCGCCTGAAATATTTTTTACAAATGTATTTTTTCTCGCGGTAATCTATGGAGTTTTTTGGTATAGAAAGTGGAAACACAAAAGTGTAGCGTAAATTTTTTTGCTATTTCTCAATTTTTAAGTTACTCTGTCTAGATGTCTAAGGACGAAACAATCGTCCGATTTGATAAAGTCTCATTTGATTTCGGTCACAATAAACCAATTTTAGATGATGTGAGCTTTTCGATTCGGCGAGGAACTAAAACAACTTTCATGGGGCAAAATGGTGCTGGAAAAAGCACTATTTTTGGGCTTATAACAGGTCTACACGCGCCGGAAGCCGGAAAGATACACATTGGGCAGGGTCTTTCGATTGCGACCGCTCGTCAGGTCATTCCTCGCGACCAACTCGACCTTACAGTGCGAGAATTTTTTGAAAAATGTTTTAAAGAAAAAAAGTACGACATTGATCCAAAGATAGACAAAATCTTAGAGGTAGTAAATCTCCACGCTCCTCACGAAAAACTGATACGCGCTTTTTCTGGAGGTCAGCAAGCTCGACTTCTTTTAGCTTCTGCTTTAATTCAAGATCCAGATCTTTTACTTCTCGACGAGCCTACAAACAATTTAGATAAAGAGGGAATCAAGCATCTGACAGACTTTTTGATTGCTTACAAAAAAACAGTAGTTGTGATTTCTCACGATGCTGAATTTTTAAACGCTTTTACACAAGGTGTGCTTTACCTAGATGTATTTACAAGAAAGGTGGAGCAGTATGTAGGAAACTACTTTGACCTTTTGAAAGAAATTTCCGCTCGAGTGGAAAAAGAAAACCGAAAAAATGCTCAACTAGCAAAAGAAATCCAAGCAAACAAAGACAAAGCAAACTTTTTTGCTCAAAAAGGAGGACAAATGCGTATGGTTGCTAAAAGAATGCGTGAAAAAGCAGAAGAGCTTGAAGAAGAAAAAGTAGATGTGCGAAAAGAAGACAAAACGATTCGTCCTTTCATTATTCCAGCTCAACACGAGATCAACGGCGAGATTTTGTCGATCAAATCCATGACAACAATCAAAAAACATAAGCCAAGTGTGCGTAAAGTAAATATTTCTCTAAAGAAAAATCAGCACCTTTTACTTAGTGGACCAAACGGAATCGGAAAAAGTACACTACTAGAAGCTTTGGCAAAAGGTGGTGATTCGAGTTCACACACAATCACAGAAGGAATCCGTGTGGGTTACTATAGACAAGACTTTTCAACTCTAAATTTTGACGACACTGTACACGAGTCTTTGCAAGCTGTGATGGATAAGCACGTAGAAGAAAATCTACGCTCTGTAGCTGCGGGATTTTTGATCACAGGGGAGATGATCAACACAAAAATCGGTAGTCTTTCTGAAGGACAAAAAGGATTGGTTGCTTTTGCTCGCCTTGTGCTTCAAAAACCAGGACTTTTGATTTTAGATGAGCCCACAAACCACATAAACTTTCGACATATTCCAGTAATCGCTGAAGCTTTAAACAAATACGAAGGAGCGATGATTTTGGTCAGTCACGTGCCAGAATTCGTGGCAAAAATCCGAATCGACGAAGAGCTGAATTTGGAGAAGTAGTAAGTATATAATATAGATTTATAGATCAGCCTCGCAAGAATTTCCAAAGTTTTACTTTAGAAATTCTTGCGAGGTCATTTTTGTAGGTCAAAAATGAGAATTTAGAATAAAAAATACCCAAACTGTGTTTGGGTGCGGATAGGAACTAAGGGATCTCTCGGCCGATAATGAACACTGGCTCGTTGTTCTCGTGCGTCAGTCTGGCCTCGTGGAATTTGGTTTGACCCTTAAATCTGACCTGAACTTGTGGAATACTATTTCTTGTCCCAAGGTAGAGAACAGTGGTTTCCAACCCACCGTTTGGATATCTTCCTTTGTAAGCATGACGGATTACTGGTTGGGATGGTTCTGTCAGTTTTGAGGTTGAGCTCATGGTGCGGTGCGGGTTGGTTGTACTGTGGGTATAAAAACACAAACAAGCTATAAAGTAAACAAATAAGACCAGTGACAATTAACCTTTAACAATTGACTAGAAATGCAGGGCGTTAGTCTCAAACCTTATATTAATGTGACACTTTTATTTGATATTTGGGACTTAATTATTAAAATTTGTTTGTTATTTGGTGCTTGT
>CAZIMQ010000089.1:0-2345 GCA_964540495.1 uncultured Candidatus Saccharibacteria bacterium
CTTTTTACTAGAAGCTTTTGATTCAAAACACGAAGAAATATTTGAAGAAGTTGGACAAGTAAAAAATACAGGATATTTCATGGGAAATAAATTATTTTATCCTGGTGATTCATATTGTAACCCAATGAAAGATGTGGATGTGTTGGCTTTACCTGTTGCTGGTCCGTGGTGTAAGGTTCCTGATGTCATTCGATATGCTTTGGAAGTAAAACCAAAGAAAGCTTTCCCTGTTCATGATGGAATGTTGCAAAAAGATAGAATAGGGGCATCTCACAAAATTCCTGAAAAAGTTCTTGGTGAAAATGGTATCGAATTTGTATCAATGGTTGAGGGTGATGAAAGAGAATTTTAATACCCCTCTGAGACTCGAACCAAATAGTAAATCTATATTTAAAGCGGTATAATAGAAAGCGACATTCCAAGATCAGCAGCAGTCTAGTTTTTGGTACCCGGCGACCTAGAGGGGTCAAAATCAAGGTACTTGAGTATTTTTATTTTTTGGTACAAGATCATGTTTAATGGATACTATAAAACCATTAATTGGAGAGGTTTGTTCATTAGTGAGTAGTATCCCAAATACTACGATTTCTTGGATATGGTTTTGGATATCTTATCTGCTGACTAGTTACTGGTATTATATTGTCCCGACCATCATTCTCTGGACTGTGTATCAGATATTTACTCGCTGGGCACATCACTATAATTCTGATAACGGATTCACTCCGGCTTTTAATAGTTTTGTCGGTGGTGGAGTTTTCTTTGTGTTCGAATTTATAATCAATTGGCTCCTGATGTTTATTTTAGGTTCCATCGCGAGTTGTGGTTTGTTATGGACAAATTTGTTTTATCTCATACCTTTTGTTGCGACAGGAATGTTTCTTCATGGTATAGGTTTTTGGCCATACATGATGTTGCCAATCATAAACGTAAAAATCGACCTTTTTGGTCGAAGGACAAGGTGGTAATTATTCCAACACCACTCTCTTATTTATTAGAATCAGTTTACTTGTAAAAGACTGCATCAGTTCTCGCTTGTCCTCAAGAGACCCTTTCTCAAGAATGTATTTCATATAACCTCGTAGATCTAAATGGGATTGTTTGATTTTCTGTTCATCTGTCATACCAAGCACTTTGCTACGAAAATCTGATTTCCAAGTCTTTAATTTTTTGTTAGTATATTTTGTATGAAACTAATTACACTTAATACTTGGGGAGGAAGAGTAAAAGAGCCTTTTATGGAATTCATAAAAAAATATAAAGATGTAGATGTATTCTGCTTTCAAGAAATTTATGACAAAGCAGAGGAAATCATGTCTGGAGAATATCCAGAGGACTGCTTGAACATTTTTACAGATATTAAAAATTTACTTCCTTGGCATGTAGGCTTTTTCAGACCCGCATTACTTGGTGTATACGGTATAGCTATTTTTGTAAAAAAAGACATTACTCTTTTGGAAGAGGGAGAAAAATTTATTCATGTTTCAAACAGTGATAAAATTACAGATGGACATCATTCCAGAAACATGCAATGGATTAAACTTAATTTAGATGGAAAAATTTACACAATTGCTAATGTTCATGGATTATGGAACGGAAAGGGCAAAGCAGATACTCCAGAAAGAATTACTCAATCAAACGCAATTAAGGAATTTCTTAATAAAGCAGAGAATCCAAAAATCTTATGCGGTGATTTTAACCTAAATCCTGACACTGAGAGTGTTAAAATATTAGAAATGGGAATGAAAAATCTTGTCAAAGATTATTCCATATCCACAACTAGAACAAGTATTTACTTTAATAAACCAGGAAAATCTGAGAAATTTGCCGACTACATCTTTATTTCTCCTGATGTTGAAGTAAAGGATTTTAAAGTGCTTCCAGAGGAAGTTTCTGATCATGCGGCTTTGTTATTAGAAATATGAGTTCCAACTTCATCCCAGACGGCCAGCAAAGCTAGAAGCAAAGCGAAAGCTTTGCCTAGGAGAAGCAGACTTTGTCGGCAAACCGGTGCCTAGAATATTTCTCTCGACGGCGATAAAAATTGGAGGGAGAGTTCTTGTCTCCCAGAAGTTGCAAAATTGACCCATTTTTGGGTGCTCTCAGCATAATATCATAAGGACTTTTAAGACTCACTTGAGTCACATTTCTTTTTTTGAATGAAAGGTTCCAAAGTAGATTTTCTACAACTTCTCTTTTTTTCTTATCATCTCCATCTAAAAACTCTTTTTTGGCTCTACTTGCTTCTTGAAGTATTCTTTTTTCATTGGTTCCAAAGTAAAAGCAGGTTGTTTGATTTCCAAGTCTTTAATTTTTTGTTAGTATATTTTGTATGAAACTAATTACAC
>CAZIMQ010000090.1:0-2315 GCA_964540495.1 uncultured Candidatus Saccharibacteria bacterium
GACTTCGGAAAAATCGAAGGTGAGATGTCTTTTGTTAGAAGATCAATTCAAAAAGAAGAATATGTTCAGCGTCAGGAAGAAGGAAAGACGGTCCTTTTGACTGAAGTTGAAAAAGTAGAAAGGGAAGTTGCAGAAATCGTAAGTCAGGCATCGAGAGATCAAAGTGAAAGTTCTTTCATGAATGCAGTGTCTAAAATCCAAGTATCAATTCGTAATTTTATTTTGCGTCACAAGGACAGTGTAAATTCTGAAACTTTGATCTCTTTGCAAAAAGAACTTGCGCAGTTAGATGAAAAGAGAAAGATTTTAGAAAAAGCAGTCATAAGTGAAAAAGAAGAAGAAGAAAAACTTTTGCGTCATTATGAAGAAAAGAAGATGGAGTTAGAGAAAGTAAAAGACGAGACTAGAGAAGCAGAAAAAGAAATCTTTAGAATTGTTGCAAAACAAAATGAAATGCACGCAATTTTGGATAAACTAAAATCTGAAGAAAGAGATATCTTGTACGCAGGGGAAGTTATGAAATCAGACATAGGAGATTTTGCTAGTGTTGGAGGAGTAGAAGTCATGAAGTTTGAAGAAGCGATGATTGATTTTCGTGACGAAGAGCGAAGTGAGCAACTAGAAAGAAAAAGGCATCTTGAGCGTCTAAAAATTCGGCTAGAAGAAACTGGAATCACTGGAGGAGCTGATATTTTGAAAGAGTATAAAGAAACCGACGAACGTGACGCTTTTCTTGCTTCAGAATTAGTAGACCTAGACAGCGCAAAAGCAGATTTAGAAAAACTTATAAAAGAACTTTCTGAAAAGTTAGATCAAGAGTTTAAAGAAGGGGTGAAAAAAATCAACGACGAGTTTGGAAAATTCTTTACTCTTATGTTTGGTGGAGGTCATGCTGGACTGCGAGTTGTGCGACAAGAAAAAAGAAAGAAAAATCTTCCGGAGGAAGAAGAGGGGCTTATGGTTCCAGAAGAAGTAGAAACTGATGAGGGAATCGACATAGATGTGTCTTTGCCTCACAAAAAAATCAAAGGACTAATGATGCTTTCAGGAGGAGAAAGAGCACTGACTTCGATTGCTCTTCTTTTTGCGATTTCTCAAGTAAATCCACCACCGTTTGTAATTCTAGACGAGACAGACGCAGCCCTCGACGAATCAAACAGTCGAAAATATGGGGACATGGTGGAATCTTTGGCAAAACACTCAGAGCTTATTGTGATAACTCACAACAGAGAAACTATGAGTCGTGCCGGAATCCTTTATGGAGTGACTATGGGTAAAGATGCTACTTCTAGGGTCTTGGGGATCGCTTTTGAAGAAGCGGAGGCGGTGGCAAAATAGAAAGATAAATCAAAAATGAAGGTCAAAAGTTTTAAAGCTTTGGACTTGTGTTTTTGTGTAAATATGGTATAATTATCAGTAGTTAAATCCTTGAAATCGCGAGAGTTCGCTGTAGCTAAAAGGTATCAATGTTTTGATGTTTTTTAGCTATGGCGGACCACTGTCTTTCAGAACGATATCTTGCCACGTTGGTGAGAGCTTTTTGAAAATAGTGCTTGACCCTAAGCAAACCAAATGAGTAAAGAAACGATTAAGGGAATGACCCCTGCCCAAATCCTCGGGATCTGTGCTGATATTGCGTCGAGTCTTGAGGGGGCTGGCGTTACTCTTGAGGAAGCTCAACGAGCTCTGAAGAATCCTAGTTGCAGAAGGAACTTTGTTACCGTGCTTAAGAACGGTGGAAACCTTCCTGCCAGTAATTTTGGGAAACTCGAACTTATTAAACCCTTGGAAAGGGGTTCGTTGGTAGGATACGAGTTTTTAGAGAAAGCTCGTGCTATTGCTCGAAAGAAAGGTTGCAGGACTCTCGGGCAAGCCGAGTATGACTTTTACGGAAAGCCAGAAAACTGGCACCTGTTGCCGGATCCCAGTTCAGGAATTGATTTCATTGTTTTCGTGGAAGCACAGTTCGACTATCATTGCGGTGGTCGAATGCGATATCTCCTCCGCAAAGGGTCTAAGTGGGACAAGACCTTCGACTCGCTTGGTCTCAGTTTCGTTGGATTTCATTGGGTAGCTGTCTCGCCGGTTGGTGCTTAGCCGTTTGTCCTTTGATACTTCGATGCCCCGCGATTTTCTCAAATCGCGGGGTGTATTTTTTTGTAATTTGCTTAGTCTTACGCTGAGCCGTTTGACCCCGTAGTGAATTTTGGCATCGTCTTACATGCGCTAAAAAAGCGCTATGCCAAAATCTACTACGGGGTTTGACCATTTTGGCCATATCTGCTACTATCTAATCCATGTTAAAAATACGACTT
>CAZIMQ010000091.1:0-2219 GCA_964540495.1 uncultured Candidatus Saccharibacteria bacterium
AGCTGACAAGATCGAAGAATTTGGTAATAACCAAGCAATCAATAGGGATTTAGAAATTAGACTTCTTGAAGTAAAACAAGCATTAGAGCGAATAGAAAAGGGAGTATTTGGAATCTGCGAAGTAGGTGGAGAACCAATCGAACTTGATCGACTTGGAGCAAACCCAGCAGCAACAACCTGTAAAAGTCATTTAAAATAAATGCCTGTAGCAAAAATCAAAAGTGGACAAAGTGAACTTCTTTCGGGAACGATCATAGATGTCGAAACTGACCTCTCGCGGGGTCTTTTTGCTTTTTCAGTCGTAGGTCTTCCAGACAAAGCAGTAGAAGAAGCAAAAGACAGGGTAAATTCAGCTATAAAAAACAGTGGTTTTGATTCACCTAAAGCCAAAAACCAAAAGGTTGTTATTTCTCTTGCCCCAGCTGACATTAAAAAAGAGGGTTCTCACTTTGACCTTCCGATTGCAATTTCTTATCTTCTTGCTTCAGAACAGTTAGATTTTCAAACTTCAAATAAATTATTTTTAGGCGAACTCGCACTTGATGGGAAACTCCGAAAAATATCTGGAGTTTTACCAATTGTAAAAAAAGCAAAAGAAACAGGCTTCCTTGAAGTTTTTGTCCCAAAAGAAAACGAAAAAGAAGCAAGGCTTATAAAAGATATAAAAATCATTGCTGTAGAAAGCTTGGAAGAAGTAATTAAAATTTTAAAAGACCCCAAAAATTACAAGGGGGGGTTCTTTTGAGCACAATTTTGAAAAAGAAGAGACTATTCCTGAAATAGATTTTGCTGACATCAAAGGCCATGAAAGTGCAAAAAGAGCGCTGACAATAGCGGCGAGTGGGGGACACAATGTTTTAATGTGGGGACCACCTGGAACCGGAAAGACAATGCTCGCAAAAGCTTTATCTTCGATCCTTCCACCACTTTCTTACGAAGACATAATCGAAGCTACTTCTATTCACTCTGTTTGTGGAATTTTAAATGATAATTTTATAAAAACACCACCCTTTAGAGCTCCTCACCACACATCAAGTCATGTTGCGATTGTTGGTGGTGGGGCACACCTTCGCCCAGGGGAAATCACACTTGCGCACAAAGGACTTCTTTTCTTAGATGAGTTTCCAGAATTCGACAGAAGAGTAATCGAATCTCTTCGAGAACCTCTAGATGAAAGAAAAATAAGAATTGCTCGTGCAAAAGGTACAGCTACTTTTCCGGCAGATTTCATACTCGTGACCGCAATGAACCCGTGCCCTTGTGGAAATTTTGGTACAAAAAAATCTTGCGACTGTCCACCACTTACAGTTCTCCGGTATCAAAGAAAAATTTCAGGACCGATCATAGACAGAATCGACATGAATATAGAAATAGGGGAGGTAGAACACAAAACACTTTCCTCTAAAGAAAAAAGTGAATCTTCGAAACAAGTCCGCGAAAAAGTGTCACGAACGCGTGAAAAACAAAGAGCGCGTTTCAAAAAACTTGGTCTTCCTTACAAATTAAACAAAGAAATCAAAGCAAAACACATAATGGAAGCGTGTCTCTTAACAAAAGAAGCAGAAAACCTTTTAAACGAGATCGCAGTAAAACTTTCTATTTCTCCACGCTCTTATCACAGAATCATACGACTAGCGCGGACAATCGCAGATCTAGAAGAAAAAGAAAATGTAGAAAATCCTCACATCCTCGAAGCGATCCAATATCGGCAAAAGAAAGAATCGTTGTAAATATTACAATATTCCAAATTACAATTTTCAATGAGAAGCTTAAAAGCTAGAAGCCGAAAGCTCTAAGATTCTCTCTAAAACGGGTTCCAATTCTTCACACCTCCCAAAATCTCAAAGTGAAGATGAGTTCCTGTAGATTTTCCTGTTGATCCCATTTTACCAATCAGTTGTCCTTGTTTTACAGTAGTTCCAGTTGCAACTAAAGTCTCTTGTAGATGGGCATAAACAGTTTGTAGACCGTTTGGATGTTGAATTACGATATAGTTACCGTAACCTCCGTTCCAACCCCCAGTTCTTGAAATAATAACCTTTCCAGAAGCCGCTGCATAAACAGCTGTTCCTGGTTTATTTCCAATATCAACTCCAGTTTTAAATTTACCGTGAAGACCTTGAGTTTTTGTACCCGTTGTTGGTTTCACAAAATACCCTCCGTAAGCTTTGTTTCCAGCAGTATTTGCTTTAGCAGTTGCAACTGTTGTTTTTACAGTC
>CAZIMQ010000092.1:0-2208 GCA_964540495.1 uncultured Candidatus Saccharibacteria bacterium
GACAAACACCAGCTACAACTTTTACTGAGCAACACTTACTACCATCGTACACTTTATCTGCATCACATTTTGGACCACCCTCATCACCCTCAAGATCACATTCGCTTTTTGTTTTAGTATTTACACTTGAAATACTAGACACCGGACCCGTACCAGCAGAATTTGAAGCAGAAACTCGGTAGTCGTAATCAGTATTGAAAGAAAGGCCAGAGTCAGTAAAAGCTGGGTTTGAATCTGTAGCACTTGCTTGTACATATGTGCCAGCTTCTGTAAAAGAAGAGGCAGATTTTGCTTTTCTCTCAATCTTGTAAGTCACTGGATACACAGAAGATGTAGCGCTAAATCTTAAAGTATTTTTTGTACCAGTTTTTCCATCACAAGAAGTCGAGATTGAAGATATTGTTGTTACTGAAGGTGGTGTGCTAGGACACTTTCCATCAGCAGGCATTACAGAACCGTCAGGACAAATACATGTTCCACTCGTAGGCACTGGAGTTACTCCATCTGGACAAAAAGTAGTTACAGGTGGGCAAGTCCCACTTGGAGGTATTGGAGAACCATCGGCACAGGTACAGACAACTGAAGAATCAGACTCCGCAGAAGTTGCAGTACTTAAGTCTGATTCTGCTCCAGAAGGAGCGTACGCTGTAACCTTATAGTAATACCTTGTGCTTGGAGCAGGGGTAGTGTCTGTGTAAGTGGTTGTAGTTACGTTTGCAACTTCCACAAATCCACCTATTTCAGAAGTAGATCTATATACTTTATATCCAGAGGCAGTTGCAACAGAAGACCAAGAAAGATCAACTTTTCCTCCGCACAGAGGCGATGGTGTAGCAGTAAGACCTGTTGGGTTTGGAGGAGCAATTTTTAAAGGAATTTTATAATCACTGTATCCATTTTCGTTTGCTCCAGTTATAGGATTGTGGTACACATGAGCATAAAGATGTGTTTTTGTGGTGTCTATTTTACCAAGATCAGCTCTTCCAAAATCTATTGTTTGAGTATAGAAATTATGCGCTCCGATTGTAGCTTCGCCAACCCTACTACCGTCCAATGAATTCACATCCATCCCAACTCTTTTAGCTGTTGCGTCAGCTAAATTTACCAAAGAAAACCCCGTGCTTATGGCATGAACCACATTATCACAAAGCAAAAAGACTGCTTTAAAATCAAAAATTAAATTCTCTCCTGATTGGTAAACCTTAGATGAGATATCTTCATTAAAGGCAATTTTTGGTACAAGTTTTTCTGTGCCTCCAAGTTTTTCGACAAGTGCGGTCTGCTCTGCAGTATATACAGTTGCTTTAAATCCAGTCACAAAACTATCAGTTGGGATCCAAGCAGCGAGAACTTGCGTTGCGCCCAAAACAACTAAGAGTAGAGCGAGTGTATTTACTGCAGCAATTTTATTTTTATGTATTTTTTCGATAACAAAAATCAAGACTAAAACAATGAGAGCGATAATTATAGAGAGAGTAGAATTACTCAAAGATTTCTTTGTATTTACACCTAATTCTTTCTGCCCTTCGTAAACTACTTTCCCTTCCTTAGAAGTAACAACAATGTTCACACTATCAATCTTTTTATATTTTGCAGGAACAAGAGATTCAAAAGATTTCTCATCGAAATCTACTGATTTAGAATCAGAAAAGACTACATTTTTCCCTTTCAAATATGAAAGGGAAACGTCGTATATCTTTTTCTCAAAATCACTATTATTTACATTGTCCAAATCAACTGGTGTACCAAAAATATCATAAGTAAAAACATGATTATCTTCTTTGTTGGCATATAACACTTGTCCTACAGTCACAGCGTCTCCTGCCACAATAAACTGAAACTGTACTGTGTTTTTTATGAGAGGACTATTAAATTCCAAAGAACCTACGTACACTCCAGGAGCATAGTCAAAAGTAGGTAGATCTAAGACAAAATAATTATCCCCATTTTTAATTTCTAAAGGATTTATAGAAATTTCAGTTGCAAACGCGTCTGTTCGAAGTTTAGAAAATTTGATTACTGGATTTAAAGTCGCAGAGGTGTTTGACTCTAAAGTAATTTCCAAAGAAGAACTTTTTGCTAACGCACTATTCTTAGCAACTTCACTAGGATCATATATAGTAGGGCCCGCCATCAAATTGTAGCGTTTTTGATTACTCTGAAGTAAGTTGGCATGTTTTATAGAAACAAACGGACTTGCACTAGGCT
>CAZIMQ010000093.1:0-2152 GCA_964540495.1 uncultured Candidatus Saccharibacteria bacterium
TGTGCTTTTTTTGAGTCATTCCAAAAATCAGGCAATGACATCATCTCCTCTAATTCTTTTATTTTTTGTTGTTTTGCTTCTTTGTCCATTTTTTTGAGCCAATGATCGGGATTGAACCGATGACCTCGCCCTTACCATGGGCGTGCTCTACCAACTGAGCTACATTGGCTTCTAAATTCATACTATTACAACAAAACTTTTTTTCCAAATTGTGTTAGTATCGGAGCAGGAGAAACATTATGAATGACAACGATTTTGACGGTATTCTTCCAGCACGTCCACTTTCAAGAGCGCACACTCTTGAAGTAGTCCGAAAAAAACTTGGAGATGATTTTCTCGAGTCAAACCCGTTCATCGATGATCTTGCTTGGGCACTAGACAAGTCACGAAACCCAATAGAATTTCAAAAGGGACATGTCGTGTTCACGGTCTGTTGCGGATGTATCATCACAACCTAAGCACCTAACATAGGGTGCTATTTTTTGTTGTATTTTTTTCATAGTGTGTTATAATAGTTGAGATGAATACACTAGTTCCTTCACCCATGAAGGTGGCTATGGACCACCTCGATTACATACACAAGTTGAGTGGGGTTCCCCGAGCCCAACTCCTAAAGTTGAAAAATGTCGTGAGATTCCTCCGGGACTTTGGCCGAAGAAAAAAACTCCCAGAAATCCGCTTTCCCAAACGAGGAAATCCAAGAGTCATGATTGCCTGGAAACCGCACAAAAACGGCTTCTACCAGAAGGAAATTCCAACCAAACCAACCCCATAAAAAATTGGGGTATTTTTTTACCCGAAAGTTGCTTTATCGTCTACTTCTAGATAATCAAAAAGAGTTGTTTTTTCTGGGTCCAAATTTAATCTTGAGCATTCACCTCTAAACCATTCACTTTTTTCTGGATCGTGAGCGTATGAAAAATCACTTCTAAACGCCTCAGACCAATTTTTTATTTCTTCTGTTGTTTTTTGATCTCCGTGAGAAAAAACCCACTGACCAATCTCTTCGTCACTGGCTCCAGTTTCAACCAAAGCTTTAAACTCAGAAGCATCGATATTTTTAAAACTGAAAAGCGCTTTGTCTAGCGGACAATTAAAATGATACTCACCAGCTATACCGTTTATAACAGCTCGACACTTGTCTATAGTTCTACCCAAAATCGCAAAACCGTTCACTTGTATATAAGG
The DNA here is from genome assembly GCA_964540495.1 of uncultured Candidatus Saccharibacteria bacterium. GTDB lineage: Bacteria > Patescibacteriota > Minisyncoccia > Phycocordibacterales > CAIRYW01 > JAUPVJ01. Next base: position 1,189 of record CAZIMQ010000093.1, read on the forward strand.
GCTTCTTGGAGCCTCATTTGTTAAATCTTTTGTATTCATATTTTTTATAAATCTTTATCTTTTAAAATTCTTTCTAAAATATCTTCTGCTTCTTTCTCATAAATTTGTTTATAGTTTTTGTCTTCAAAATTTCTATAAATCGGTACACAGTCTGAGACCGTTGCAAGAAAATTTTCGCAGAATTCTGTTGTGGTGTCTAAATCACAACTAATTCTTTGCCCATTTTTATTGTAATAACTTGTGGTGTAACTTTCTAGATCAGTAATATATTGGAAGACAACTTCGTCTCCTGAGCTACACTTTGAAATTTCTCCTGGTAGAGAAAATTTACTTTTTTTAATTTCAACATATGAAACAAAAGCAATAAGCAATATTGCGATTATAAAACTTAAAATTTTAACTTTTTTTTGAATTTTTGCCATTTTGTTTTTTATCTCCGACGAACTTAGTCATTATCATCCCGTCTTCTTTCCATATACACAGAAACCGTGCGTCTCTTGTGGGCTTCACCATCTTTGATGTGTTTGTATGATTTTATCATTTTATGAATCACAAAACTAGGAGAAAAAATTTCAATTATTTCTTCTTCGGTAAACACATGCTCCGCAACCTTAATTTTAGGGTGTATGTAAGTGTTAAACTCCCCACTTGGATTTTTGTCGATCAATCTTCTGGCATGAAGATCACCGTCTAAAATAAAAGTCTTAAAATAAAACCATCCAAAAGGTTTTACAATTCGAGCAATTTCTTTGTAGAGAGAAGCTCTTTCTTTTTCATTTAGAAAATGAGAAACCATCATGTCCAAAACAACGTCAGTAGACTCATTTAAAAGAGGAAAAAAATCACCCGCATTTCTAACAGAAAAATTTATAGATAGATTTTTCTCTCGAGCTTTTTTCTTCGCCTGAGCAATAGCTTCATTTGAAATATCAAAAGCTTCTCCTTTCATGCCGGACTCTTCGCA
>CAZIMQ010000094.1:0-2151 GCA_964540495.1 uncultured Candidatus Saccharibacteria bacterium
TATCGCAACAGGTTTTGAAAAAAGTATTCCACAATCATTAGACTCAGGAGAACATTTAACACCAAAAACTATTTAACAAGAAGAATTAATTTCACTTGTAAAAAAGAACTCTTTTAGATTTCGTCCGAGATTTATAGAAAATTTCATTCTAGCAGACCAAACTGAAGATTTTTTTAATCTTTTAAAAAACCCAGAAAATTACCAAGTAAATATATAGTCATGCCTGAGCTTCCTGAGGTACAAACAACAGTCGATGGAATAAAAAAATACACAGTTGGAAAAACGATCACTGGTGTTTGGACGAACTACAAAAACCAAAGTGGTTTTCACGACGGTAAAGACAACATTAAAAATGCTGGTTTTTTTACTGACTTCAAAAAGAAAGTTATTGGCAAAAAAATATTAAATTCAAAACGACGTGCAAAAAATATTTTAATCAACATTTCTGGGGACTTAACGATTTTAATACACATGAAGATGACGGGACACGTGCTTTTTGGTGAGTACACCAAAAAAAGGTTAAAGGAGGAAATCTGGGAGCCAAAAGAAAAAAGCAGTCCGCTCGGAGATTCTTTTAATCAATTTATCAGAGTTGTTTTTTCGCTTTCAGACGGAAAACACCTAGCACTTTCTGATATGAGACGTTTTGCAAAAGTCACTTTAATTGAAAACAAAAACCTCCCCTCTTCCCCACATCTTTCTCATCTAGGGCTTGAACCACTAGATCAAGAATTTACAATCGAAAATTTTAAATCCGCACTTTTAAAAAGACCGAGTTACAAAATAAAAAAAGCTCTACTAGACCAAACTCTTGTTGTGGGTATTGGAAATATTTATTCTGATGAAGCTCTGTGGCGAGCAGGAATTCACCCAGAGCGTCTTGTAAAAGAACTTTCAAATGAAGAGTGGAAAAAACTTTTTAAAGAAACGATTGCTGTACTTAAAAAAGGCATCGATTTTGGCGGAGACTCTATGAGCGACTACCGAAACATTTTAGGTGAAAAAGGAAAATTCCAAGAAGAACACAATGCCTATAGGAGAACAAATTTACCCTGCAAGAAAAAAGGTTGCCGAGGAAAAATTGTACGAAAAATCATAGCAACTCGAAGCTCACACTTTTGTGACACTCACCAAAAATAGTTAGATATTTAAAATGCGAAAAAGTGCTACACCTGTAGCCACTGAAACATTTAAAGATTCTTTTTTGCCACGCATTGGAATTTCAGCAATTACATCGCAAAGTTTTAAAACTTTTTTTTCTATACCTTCTACCTCATTTCCTAAAACAAAAGCAACCTTAGGACTTACTTTTACTTTTTTATAATCAACGGCTTTTGCATCTTGTTCAATTGCAATAATTTGAAAACCTGCTTTTTTTAATTTTTTTATCAACCCCGTAACACTTTTTACCTGTTCCCAAGAAATAGACTTTTCTGCTCCAAGAGCCGTCTTTGAAACTTCTTTTACCTCTCTGTTAAACCTATCTAAAGGCGTAGCGCTGTAACCTGTAAGAAATATCTTTGACACAGACACAGAATCTGCGGTTCGAAAAATCGAACCCACGTTGTGGTTACTTCTTATGTTATGCAAAATCAAAACTATTTCCCTTGTTGTTTTCATATCTTATACCTTATACTAAATACCATATGTCTAACACATTTCCAATTTTACTTAGTTTTACAGGTTTTGTACCTTTTATACTACGAATAGCAGTAGGGCTTTATTTTATATATTTTTTTGGACACAAAACTATCAAAGGATCGGACACAAAAGAAACTTTACCTAAAAAAATAAAGAAAAATTCCTTTTTTATTTTTGGTTTAATTGTTGGGATTTTTATCACTGTTGGCTTTTACACCCAAATCGCAAGTCTTTTAGGAATTGCAATTGTAGGGTTTAGTTTATTTGCAAAAAACACTACCCCTTTCTTTGAAACAAAAACAAATCACGTATTTCTATTTGCTATATTTTTGTCTCTTTTTATCTCTGGAGCGGGTTACATCGCTTTTGATTTACCCTTCTAAAATTAGACAATATCTTTTTTTCTGTTATATTTTCTAAATCCGCCCATAGCTCAGTCGGTAGAGCAGCTCCCTTTTAAGGAGAGGGTCGTAGGTTCGATTCCTACTGGGCGGACAACATAGAAAAAAC
>CAZIMQ010000095.1:0-2135 GCA_964540495.1 uncultured Candidatus Saccharibacteria bacterium
GAAATAAAATATATGAAAAACAAAAAAATAATTAATTTCGGAATATTTACTATAGCTCTTTTGTTTTTAGGAGTGTCAAATACGTTTGCTTCTTCTGTTTTACTTTCTCCTGGAGAAAGCGTTTTTACTCCAGGGCAAAGTTTTTCTTTGGCTATTTCTGTAGATCCAGACTCAAGTAAAGTTTATACAGCAAAAATTGCGTTAAAGTATCCGCCTGAAATCTTAGAAGTAGAATCTTTTACGTTTTCAAGTGGGTGGCAATCACTTACACAATCAGGTTATGATCTTGTAGACAATAATGGAGGTTCTCTTATAAAGACTGCGGGATACACTGGAGGGAGTTCAAACAAGGCAACTTTTGGAGTGGTAACGTTTAGAGTAAAGAAGTTGGGAATTGCTAAAGTGACCTTGGCTTCAAACTCAGCTCTCTACGACGAAAATAGTAAAAATGTTTTGTCTGGAAGCGCTACTAGTGTTTTTACAGTTTCGGCTCCAGTGGTAGAACCTGAAATCAAAAGACTTCCTGCAGAAACAAAATCTGTAGTTACTTCAAAGTCTGCAACGGTTGAAGTGGGTTCTGTAGTTACGGAAGATTCAGATCAGGTTGTTTCCGGGAAAGCATCAAGACTTATTTCTTTAAGTAAAATTTTCATTTATAGAGAAATATTTTTACTAATGTTTGTAATAGCAGGCTCATTTATCTTGGGGTTCTTTGTAGGTAGCAGAAAGAAAAAAAAATAAAAACAAAAAGTCCGACTTAAGTCGGATTTTTTGTTTTTAAGAGTCTGTTTGTTATGATCTTGTTTATAAGTCAATTGTTACTAGTTATAATTTGTTTTTTTTATGATAAAAGATATTGCATTTGTTGCTTACCCAGTCACAGATATGGAGCGTGCTCGAAAATTTTACGAAGGAATTTTAGGGTTAATTCCAAGTGAAGAATTTGGTGGAGGAGAAAATGGTCATTGGGTGGAATACAACATCGGCACAGGGACTTTGTCTTTGGGTGTTATGGACGGCTGGAAACCTTCGGCAGACGGCGCTAGTGTTGCGTTTGAAGTCGAAGATTTTGATAAGGTGATTGAAAAATTAAAGGCGGAAAACGTAGCTTTTGCTTTGGAACCGCAATCTTTTCCATCTTGCAAAATGGCTATCGTAAAAGATCCCGACGGAAGCGGTATCATAATCCATAAAAAAGGGTAAGTTTTAAAGCAGGTTCAATTTTGCTATAATGGGCTCATGAAATCAAAAATAATAGCTTTTTCAGTGTTGGTTTTTTTACTTGTTATTTTTGTGGTTTTTAAGATTGTGACTCCAAACAAGGTTGATGTAAAAGTAGATGAAAATAATAATATCTCTACTACCACTGTTCAAACAATTTCTACAACCACGATCACAACAAAGCCTACCACTCAAAAAACTGGTGTGCATTTCGGTGAAGTTTTTGTTCAAAATGGAATTTCTGTAAAACCCATTGAGCTTATTTCCGATAGTCGATGTGCAGGAGGGCTGACTTGTGTTTGGGCGGGGACTGTTAGTGTAAAAGTAGAGATCGTAGAAGCGGGAGAAAAGAAGACAGAAATTGTAGAACTAAATAGTCCTATTAAATTAAAAAATTATGTACTTTCTCTTGCGAAAGTCGCTCCCTATCCGCAGAAAGATGGTAAAATCGCTCTTGCAAACTATGTCTTTGATTTTGCTATCTCAAAAGACGTACCTCTCCCTTCGGGTACAAAAGATCAGTGTTTTGTGGGAGGGTGCTCTGGTCAAATTTGTTCTGATCAAAAAGATGTAATTTCAAATTGCATGTGGACTGAAAGTTATGCTTGCTATGCGACAGCTAAGTGTGAGCGACAGCAAAACGGTCAGTGTGGTTGGACTGAAACTTCTGAATTAAAGATGTGTCTTGAAAACGCAAAATAATTTATGACAAAAAATTTTTGGGAAAAAGAATATAAAAATCCTACGCACTTAGCAATTTCGGAAGAACCTTCGGGTGATTTGGAAAACTTTGTGAGGTGGGCTGTAAGAAACTCTGACTGGCCACCGTTTCCACAAGGAGGTCTTGTGGTAGATGTTGGGTGTGGTAATGGTAGAAACATCATAGCTCTTTGGGAAGAGTCCGGCATGAAAGG
>CAZIMQ010000096.1:0-2111 GCA_964540495.1 uncultured Candidatus Saccharibacteria bacterium
AATTAAAACTAGTAATCCATCTTGCATTCTATTGGCTACTAAGAGTCCAAGCACTAATCCCTGAAAGAATATGATTTTTTCTTTTTAATTTCTTTATATTTAAAAAGCAAATACAACAGAATTGATGTTCCCAAAAATGAAAACGGATGAGTATTTACAGCGTCAATTGCAGAATAATAAAACAAATTCGTTGTAAAAAGTAGTAAAAGAATTGAAAGCATTACGACTTTTTTTTCATAAAATTTTGAAAGAATATTTGAAAGTGTAATAAGCCCCACAAGAACGAAAGAAATATTACCCAAGCCCAAGACTATTTGATAAATATCGCTATACCCATTTCTGATAATGTCTGGATTAAATTTTGAAATAATAATCACTAAGATATCGGCAAAAAAATAAATCGGTATCCAGATCACAGAAATACCAAGTGAAAAATTAGAAGTAGTGACCTTAATTACCTTTAGAAGATCCTGAACTGGATCAGAAGAGGCCGGGAGATTGTTGGTCTCTGGACTCCAGTAATGCGCCATTTCATCCGTTATATCAATGTTTTGAGAGAAATAAATAGAACGTGTAAACGCCATATAGTATCTACTATCCCCGTAAACTGACTGTCCAACAATTTTAAATTCAAGAAGAAAAATAGAAGCAAGAACAAAAGCCAAAATGAGATAAAAAAATATCCAGTTGTAATTTTTTTTAATTATCTTGTCTAATTTGCCGAATTTAAACATTTTCCAAACAAATCCAAGAATACCTTTTTCTATTTGACAAAGCAAGGCTAGAATGGGAGAATTAATTGATATGGAAGCCCTCAGAAAGGCCTATTTTTTTCTCTTAGACATTCTCCAAACTTTAATTTTAGCAGCAGCTGCATTTGTTGTTGTATATATGTTCCTTTTTCGACCATTTGAAGTTAATGGAGAATCAATGTATCCAAATCTACACAACAAACAATACCTAATTACAAATATCATAAGTCTTAGACTCGGAGATCCAAAACTAGGAGATGTGGTCGTATTTAAGGCTCCCAATGAGCCAGAAAAGGATTTTATAAAAAGAGTGATCGGAGTTAAAGGAGACAGAGTCTCTGTTCAAGATGGAAAAGTATACTTAAACGAAAAACAGTTAGATGAAAGTAAATATCTGGACGCGTCTGTAAAAACATACGGAGGATCTTTTCTTAAAGAAGGCCAGACAGTAACTGTTCCTGAGGGATATTTCTTAGTACTAGGAGACAATAGATCATATAGCTCTGACTCCAGAGAATGGGGATTTGTACCAAAGAAAAATATAATTGGGGTTTCTAAATTTATTTATTGGCCAGCAAGCGACGCGGGGTTAATAAAGAATCCTTTTTAAGCGGTTAGAAGTGAAACAAGCTCTTGTACTTTTGGTCCAGTTACTTCAACATCTCCACCGATTTCAATCACAACTCTAGCTTTTGATCTTGACTGAAAAATTGATACTTTGTCCACAGATCTTTTTTCTTTAATGTTTTTTGCCATTTCATCTAACTCTGGAACCCAAAGCTTATCTGTTTTCTTTGGAGCCCTTTGCTCAACTTCTCCCTTTACCTGCCTTGCCATATCCTCAGTCTGTCTGACAGTACTGTTATCTTTTAGAATCTTTTTAAATAGCTCAAGCATCATTTTGCTGTCTCCTACTGAAATAAGCGGTCTAACGTGCCCCTCAGTAATTACTCCAGCTACTAATGCATCTTTTATGGCATCGGGTAGAGAAAGCAAACGGATAGTATTTGAGACAGTGGGAGCGCTTTTTCCAACTTTTCTTGCAACCTCGTTAGTACCTAGCCCGAATTCGTCAATTAATCTTTTATAAGCCTGTGCCCTCTCGATTGGGTTAAGATCTTCTCTTTGAACATTTTCAACAATTGCCATTTCGAGCATTTGCTGTGGTGAAGTTTTTTTAATAACTACTGGAACTTTTTCAAGTCCAACTAGCTTGGATGCTCTCCAACGTCTCTCCCCTGCAATAATTTGATATCCTGCGGGTGTACTTGCGACAACAATTGGCTCTAAAATTCCCTGTTCTCTTATTGAGTCAGCTAATTCCGTGAGTGAATCGGGGGAGATAATACCTCTTGGTTG
>CAZIMQ010000097.1:0-1006 GCA_964540495.1 uncultured Candidatus Saccharibacteria bacterium
AAACCTCCTTTGAAGCAAAAATTGCACCCACCAAAAGGAAAAGGCTTAAAGTACCACAAAAATTTACTAAAAATTTTCTTGTTTTGTGAGCAATAATATCTTCCAGAATTAAAGCTCCGTAATATCTTTTTATAAGTTTTAAAAGTGATTTTTTCATGATCTTATAAAATTTGTTTTAAACAACCAATTAAAAGCAAACAAAAAACTATAGGTAAGATAGTCCAGATAAAAAAAGAAAATAAGAAAAAAATCAGAGCTAAGGAAAAACAAAATACTCCAGAAAAAATCACAAATAATTTTATAAAAAATCCTGCGAATCTTGCAAAAACTCTTGTTACGAAAGAGTTAGAACTCTTTGAGATTGGAAGAGGTTCAAACAAGGCTAAAGAAAATTCTTTTACAGAGAAAAAATGAGCGATAAATTGTAAAAAATTTCGCGACAAAATCCACAACTCTTTAAAGCCCTCGCTGTAGTGCCAAATCCAATATGAAAAAAACATTCTAATCATCTTTCTTGATTTTAGTTCTCTCTAGTATAACAAATTTTACTGACTTTACTCTTCTTTTTCTTCTGGAGCGAGAGAATTGCTCTTTTCTTTAAAGAAAACTTTTTTTCCAAAACGCAAATCTACATAGGAAGTATTTTTCAAATCAAACTTGTCTTTAAGTGACACATCTTCAAGAATGCTTATAAGAGCCATCTTTTGTTCCTGCAAGTTCCCAGTCAAATCTATGATGATTTTTGGATTTTTTAATGAAGTTAAATTCACTTCTCGCAGATCAGTAACAGTAATTTCAGAAATATAAAAACTTGAACCTTCTAAAATCTTTTTAAATTCATCGATAAGCCTAATTTTATCAGTATCTAAAAACTTTTTTCCAACTCCCAAATCCCCAAACTCGTTTTCTCCACCTTTGTAAACCGAGTAAACACTTCCAGAAAATTCCGGGCTGTCTCCATACAAAAAACCTTCCATATCAAAGAAAAAACATTTTGGCTCTTTTG
>CAZIMQ010000097.1:1016-2102 GCA_964540495.1 uncultured Candidatus Saccharibacteria bacterium
AACTCAATTTTAAGTTTTTTTGACTCTTGCGAAACTTTGACTTCTTTTATTCGGGGAAACTCAACCAAAAGAGTTTGTTCAATTTGAGATTTTGGATAAGTAAAAATATTTCTTTTGTTTATGATAAAAAAGTAACTTCCGGAAAGTTTTTGATTTGCAAAAGCCGAAATCTCCTCTTCTTTTAAAGTTTCCGCTCCTAAAACTTGTATGTCTTTTATAGAAACGCCACTCAAGCGTGTTGCAAAGTAGAGAAAAACACAAAACAAACAAAAAATAGCAAAAAGGATCCCCAGAATGATCATTCTTCTTTTCCTAATCCTTTTTACTACACGAGGTGAATGAAGCGGAGTTTTGCGTACCTGATTCATTTGTGTTTTAGAGTAAGTTTATTTTTTGGAGCTTCTTTTTTCCAAACATGAAAGGGAGAAGCGCTTCAGGAACATCAATCGTGCCGTCTTCTTTTTGGTAATTTTCCATGATAGCGACAAGTGTACGCCCCACAGCAACAACAGTAGCGTCATTCATGTGTACAGGCTCAATACGTCCATCTTTTCTTTTTACTCGAGTATTTAAGCGTCTTGCTTGAAAACCTGAAGTAAGGTCAGCGCTATGTGTTTCGCGGTATTTTCCTTGTCCAGGCATCCAAGTCTCTATGTCTATTTGTCTGTAATCTGGAAAACCCATGTCTCCAGTACACACAGAAACTACTTGATAAGGAAGTTTCAAAGTTTGTAAAACGTGTTCTTGAATTGCAACTAGAAAATTTTGCTCATCTAGAGAATTTTCCGGAAGAGAAAAAACTTCCATTTCAAGTTTGTCGAATTGATGCTGACGAATAATTCCTTTTGTATCTTTTCCGTAACTTCCCGCTTCCCTTCTAAACGCTGTTGAATATCCTGCGTATCGGATTGGTAATTCGTCCTCATTGAAAACTTCGTCCATGTGAATTGGACCTAAGGTGTGTTCAGCAGAACCAACAAGCATTAAATCGTCTTCAGGAAAAATATAATGTTCTTCTGGTGTCATAAAACGCGCCATTCTGTTTTGCACAGCCGGTTTTACAAAAACTGGAGGAACAACAGGAAC
>CAZIMQ010000098.1:0-2028 GCA_964540495.1 uncultured Candidatus Saccharibacteria bacterium
CCATGACTGGAGAGCGAAGAGAAAAAAGGCCAACGAGACCAACAAACACTAGAAGCGTCAAAAAGAAAGTTCTCAATTTCCCAAGTCTGTGAAAACCCAACACCTTCTCAGGAAAACATTTTCGTGAAAAGTTGTCAACTATCAAAAAATTAACGAAGCTGTTTTTTTCAAAACAAGAAGCGCCCGTCGAACTTCATCCCGAAGATCAATTTTCTCAACTTCTTTTATCCCTAGCCATCGAAACGCCTGATGTTCCTCAGACAATTTAACCGTTCCGCTCTCAAGTTGGGAAATCCCAACAAGTAGAACATAGGGAAGTCCTAAATATGGTCCCTGAGTAATAATAAAGCTTTCGTAATAAGCAGTTCTTGAAACCGCGCGAACCAAAAGCCCTGTTTCCTCAAACACTTCACGTTCAAGAGCGTGAGAAATATCTTGCCCTGGCTCCAACTTCCCTCCAGGAATTTCCCACTTACCTGCTTCAAAACGATCATCATCAGATCGTTGAATAAAAAGAATTTTCTTTTGTCTATTAAGAACAAACGACCGATTAACAAACAAAATTCGTGGTCTCGTCGCCTTTTTACTTATCATAAAAATATTTCTGATTACGATCCAATTTCTTAACCAAATCTTTCCAAATCTTTTCTGCAGGAGATGAAACCTTTACTTTTTCGTCTTTCGTTCGAATCATCTCATAAGTCACTTTATCTCTCTTCCAGCTTTTCCCCTTGTCCAAATAAATGTTGAGGACGGGGAGTATCTTATCAACGGCATAAACAAACTTTGATTCCTCATCAACCTTTTTTTCATAATTCAAAATTACTCGATTCAAATCCTTAAAGTTAGGAAACTTTTTAAGAATCTTTTTCCTCGCTACTTCTTCCCTAATTGCTTTCGAATCCCGCGCTTTTTTATCTGTCGTATAAAAATAGGTGTCGCCTGCAAAAACCTCAACCAAATCATGTGCCAAACAATACTCAATAACTTTTGAAAGCGATAACTTTAGTTTCTTAGTTGAAATCAAAAACCAACACACTAAAGCCATTTGAAATGAGTGTTCAGCATCATTCTCGTTTCGTTTCAATCCTGTTACCAGAATCGTTCTCTCAATTTTTTGGTAACTGTGGGTAAATTCCACAAATTTTAGAAGTTCTGGAAGAACCGTTGAAGATTTCACCCCGCGATTTTAGCACAAGAAAAAGCTCATCAATGCACAAATACCCTTAAGACGATATAATTGTCTAACCTCGTCTAAACGGATTGACCCGTTTACGAAGAAGAAATGGTGACTGTAGCTCAGTGGTAGAGCGCCAGGTTGTGGACCTGGATGTCGCGGGTCCGATCCCCGTCAGTCACCCCAAACAAATCGACATACAACCCAATAATGCGCGTTTTTACCTCTCAAAAAACAACAAGATGAAGAAAATAACTAAAAACTAAGGGTAGATAAAATAATTTTAAACAGTTTCTGACATAAACGACACCAATGCGTCGCCAATCAAACCTAGAGATCGACCGGTTTGCCCAAGACACCAAAGTAGCCATGATGGGCGATAATCGTGATCTGGTAATCGCCACAAACCCATTTGCAAATGGCTACGACAACGACAGACTAATTAATCTTGCTCACTCTGCGGGACTGAAGAAAGGCGGAGACGAAGAAACTGAAGCGCGGCGCCTTATCGCAACAACAGGGTTTGAGACTCACCACTGGCACCACTTACCGAATACACCCTTTAATAGCCCTGCTGAAATAATCGACAGAGCAACATCAATTGGAGCACTAATGCTCCAACAGGGAATAGAAACTTTTGGAGAAGAGATTCACGTGGTTGTAGATACGTCCGCCTATCTTCCTCCATCAGTAAATCGTCTCGTTCTAGAAAAAGCCAATCTCAATCCTGATAAAATTATCGGCATTTCTTACCGAGCTGCTTGTGCAAGCCTTATTATGGCTTGGATTGACATTCTTGCGAACCCTAAACTCCGAGATCTAAATGTCGCCTTTATTGCGCTGGAGCCTCT
>CAZIMQ010000099.1:0-2027 GCA_964540495.1 uncultured Candidatus Saccharibacteria bacterium
CTGAGATCTGACTCTGGTGGTCTCTTTCAAACAAAATTCCAAGCCCAAAACTTGACAAAGCAACAAAAAAGATGACTAAAATGCTCAGAAGCTCATTTTTTAGGTTTTTAACCAAAGACTTGTGTTTTTCGTAAAAATCCTTTATATTTGTACTCACGTAAGTATTTTTAATTATAACCAACAAAAGCCTTATTACTCAAGGCACAAAAAGACATGGCAACAAAAAAGGCCGGCGGAACAGCCAAAAACCTGACAGATTCAAAACCAAAGTTTCTTGGTGTTAAGCTCTATGAAGGCGAGACAGCAAAAATTGGAAGTATCATTGTGAGACAGCGAGGTACTAGAATTATCGCTGGAAACAATGTAGGTATGGGAAAAGATCACACTCTTTTTGCCCTAAAGCCCGGAAAAGTAAACTTTGGAAATAAACGGAAAGTAAACTTTGACGGAACGATTGCAACAAGAAAAATCGTCCACGTAATCTAAATCTCAAAACAAAAAACTCCACCTTGCGGTGGAGTTTTTTGTTTTGTATTAAAAGCTTCTTATTTATTTTCTACAGAAAGTGTAAGTTTTGCCTCTTTTCCGTTAGCTTTGATCAAGATTTCATGATCTCCTGTAGTTTTGATAGGTTTTGGAAGATCGATAAAAGAAGCTAGGATGTCTCCGTGAACTTGAGACTTGATTGCGTCTACTAAGTCTTCTTTATGAATACCAGCAAAAAGGTGCCCTTGGTCACTAGCTTTTGCTTTGATCACAACAGTCTTTCCTTCTATTTCATGTAGGTTTTTCTCCAAAAGATCTTCTTGGATCTTTGCTTCAGCAAGCCACGCAGTCTTTAGACTATCAAGCTTCTTTAAAGCTCCTTCAGTTGCAACTTCCGCTCCCCCTTTAGGAATAAGGAAATTCATAGCGTAACCATCAGCCACGTCTTTTACGTCGTATTTTTTACCTAACTTTGCAATGTCTTTATGTAGTATTACTTTCATGTTTTTTTCTTAAATGTAGAGCGATTATACACCAAATAGAGCCTTTGTCTACTTCTTTTTTACGATCTCTATTGCCTTATCAAGTTGAGGATCAAGACCCGCTTTTGCATCCTCTTGAGTCATTTTTACCTCAAAAACAGGTGTAAGTCCTTCTTTTGAGATAGATTTCCCAAGGGGAGTCAACCATTTAGCGATTGTGATCTTAAGAGATGTTCCGTCTCCAATAGGTACAACTTCTTGAACAGACCCTTTTCCAAATGTCTTTTCACCCACAATCGTTGCCACACCGTAGTCACTCAAAGCACCAGCTAAAATCTCAGAAGCCGATGCTGATCCCCCGTTTGTCAAAACAACAATTTTAGTTTTTCCACTAAATACATTGTAGCCCTTACTTCGGTGTTCTACAGGACTTCTTCTGTCTCCATAGTCTTCAGTTACCACAATTTTTCCTGATGGCAAAAACCAACTAGCAGTATCTACTGCGGAATTTAAATATCCTCCAGGGTTATTTCGCACATCGATAATAAGCTTGTCATATCCAGAGTAGAAAAATTCCTTCATCGCACCTCTAAACAAATTTGAAGCAGTAGCGTTGAACTCATAAATCTTTACAATGAAAACCCCATCTTTCTTTTGAGTTTCAACAGTTGGAATTTGAATCACATCTCGAACAATAGAAACTTCTATAGGCTCTTTAGCATCTTTTCGTAGCAGTGTCAGCTTTACAGTTGTTCCTTTTGGACCTCGAATGAGTTTTATAGCAGCGTCTACGCTCATAGACAAAGAATCTGTACCGTCAATTTTTGCAATAAAATCTCCAGGCATTACTCCAGCTCGTTCAGCAGGAGAACCTTTCAAGGGAGCAATCACAGTCAAAGCCCCTTCTTTAAATCCTACAGTCATACCTACTCCCTCTAAACTTCCAGCAAGCTCTGTTTCAAAAGCTTCACTTTCAACAGGAGTAAAAAATTCACTATATGGGTCTCCCAAAGAATCTACTAGACCTTTTATTGATCCGTACACTCTGTCTTGAGCTAG
>CAZIMQ010000100.1:0-2010 GCA_964540495.1 uncultured Candidatus Saccharibacteria bacterium
ACTACTTTACTCCAGAAAAATCTATTGAAATTCAACACAATCTTGGAGCCGATATAATTTTTGCTTTCGATGAATGCACTTCTCCACATGAACCAATTCACTACCAAAAAGAATCACTTGATCGTACTCACCGCTGGGCAAAAAAATGTGTTGATTTCCACAAGAGTAAAAAAAATTCTAAGTTTCAAGCTTTGTTTGGTGTCGTGCAAGGTGGAAAATACAGAGAACTACGTGAAGAAAGTGCAAAAGCTTTGTCTGAAATGGATTTTGATGGTTTTGGAATTGGAGGATCTTACTCCAAAGAAGACATTGGAGGAGCTGTAGAGTGGGTAAATACAATCTTGCCGGAAGACAAACCAAGACACTTGCTTGGAATAGGAGAACCTGAAGATTTGTTTCGTGGAGTTTTAAACGGTTGTGACACTTTTGACTGTGTAGCCCCTACTCGAAATGCACGAAATGGAACTGTGTATACAAAATTTGGGAAAATAAATCTTTTAAATGCAAAGCATGTTGTAGATTTTGATCCAATTGAAAAAGATTGTGGGTGTTACACTTGTAAAAATTTTTCACTCGCGTACATGTCTCACCTTTTTAGAGCTCACGAAATGCTTGGGGGTACTTTAGCTACAATTCACAACCTTTATTTTATAGTAAACCTGGTGAAAAAAATGCGCGAAGCAATTCTCCAAGAAAAATTTGAAGAATACATGAAAGATTTTTTGTCCACATATAAGGATTGATTTAAAAACATTGTTTTATATAATTAAAAGGTAATGAAAAACACAGAAGTCAAAGTTTGTTTTATGCCTATAGCCTCTTGAGGGTTTACTTTTGTTGTTTCAAATATAAAACTTAAACAATAAAAGCGAGCTCTCACAGAAGGGCTCGTTTTTGGTCTAAGGCCTGCCAGCCAAGGACGAAAAATGTTCTTTAAACCTCTCCCAAAATACACACTTACACACACCATGAAAGTTGTTGTCTACAACGGAGAAAAAAAGGTCCGCGAGGGTCAGTTTTTCCCAAATGCAAGTGTCAGAGATGTGTCGACCGGGAATTCCCCACAAAATCCTGGAGACGAGGAACAACAACTTCTTGCGGTAGAAGGTGGAAGCCTTACTACCACACTGAGCTTGATGTTCTCTGCTCTTCTGAATGGTTGGGTTTCCTCAGTCTTTCATCCGGGATATCTCCCAGAAAACCACCATGCGAGGGTTGTGAATGAAAACCTGGAGGTTTCAAAAGTCGCCTAAGACTTCAAAAATTAGGCCCGAGGCGGACTGAACAGAAGTTTCAGTCCGCCTTTCCGCTTTAAAAAAAATTGCAAAATAAAAATAATTGTTTATAATATTTAGACAATATGAATACGAGTATTAAATCAATTAAGACCCTCCTAGATTCTCAAATGTTTGAGATCTCCTCTTAGTTGTTGAAAAAAAATCGCTCGACACCTGACAGAAGCTCTCAAACCAAAAGTACGAGAGCTTCTTTTTTTGTTCTTTCAACTCCACAACCAACCCACCACCCTTATGTCTATAATACCTTTAGGACTAAACAGCTATCGGTTTACCCATCTGTGGGAAACTGCAAGAAAAGATCGTGGTCTTTACGTGCGTGTAGAAGACGATAGCGGGATTGATTTTTTTTACCCTGCAGAGTTTTGTCACGGTTCAGAACTCATTCCTAAGGTGCTTTTTGAGCCGATACCCGAAGACCCGAACAGATTTTCTGTTCGACTTTCTGGTGATGTCTCGTTGAGGTTTTTCTGCGAAGAAGTTCGGGCACAAAAACCAGATCATTGGATCCGTCTTATTCAGATTGATTGTCACAGGACTAATCTTTTTGTTTCTTATAATCAATCCAATAAAGCTAGGAGTGGCCCAATAAAGATTCTCGTGCCAGCATCTGAGGTGTGGTCATGAATAATGATCAACCAAAAGAAGTCCCTTTGTATTTTTGCGAGGGGCCATGGTCTCTCGAAAAGGTACTGGTGGTTGCTCGGGAGAAATT
>CAZIMQ010000101.1:0-2006 GCA_964540495.1 uncultured Candidatus Saccharibacteria bacterium
ATGTTCTACAATTTTTTCTATAAGCTCAGCTCGGTATTTTGTTGCAGCTTCTACATAGTCAGCAGGGATTTCGTATTCAGTAACCTTGTTTCCCATATCTCCTTCAAACTTGTAAGCTTTCATCTTCAAAAGATCAATCACACCTTCGTGCTTTTCTTCTTCTCCAATTGGAATCTGCATTCGAACCGCATGCTTTGTCAGTCTTTCTAGAATTGATTGAAAACTTCTTTCAAAACTTCCTCCTGTTCGGTCTAGTTTGTTTATAAAACAAACTCGAGGTACGTGGTATTTGTCTGCTTGTCGCCAAACAGTTTCAGATTGAGGTTCTACTCCGGCTACTCCGTCGAAAACCACAACTCCTCCGTCTAGCACTTTAAGAGATCGTTCTACTTCCACAGTAAAGTCTACGTGTCCTGGTGTGTCGATAATGTTGAATCGGTGCATCTTACTTTTATCTGTACCCATGTATGTAGGATTCCAGAAACAAGTAATAGCAGCCGCGGTAATTGTGATACCTCGTTCTTTTTCTTGCTCCATCCAGTCGGTTGTAGCTTCCCCTTCGTGCACTTCTCCGATTTTGTGACTCATTCCTGTGTAATACAAAATACGCTCAGAAGTTGTTGTTTTTCCGGCATCAATGTGAGCAATAATTCCGAAGTTTCGGACGCGCTCTAGTGGGTAGTCTCTTTCCATAATAATAGCTTTTAGTTGCTAGCTTATTTTTTTTAATTTATAAATAATATTTACGACTTCTTTTTCTTCAAAATAATCCACTTTCTTTTCCACTACTTCATAACTTTCAACAACATTCTCTTTGTGAAAATTTACATAGTCCCCTTTTGACAATGGAATACCTCCCATTAATTCTTCTTCACTCCCATCGTCAAAAATTATTTTTGTGTTTTTTTTAATCATTACCAATGAAAATCAAGTGAATTAGAGAATACAAGAAAACACAATAAAAAGCAATTTTTGATAAACAAAAACCCTCCGCCTAAGGCGGAGGGTTTTTACGATCGATTTAAAACTTTCTGAATCCTCCACCTCCTCGTGGTCGGTCTTCTTTTGGTCGAGCTTCGTTTACAACGAGCTTTCGTCCATCTACTTCAGCTCCGTTCATAGAAGAGATTGCATTGTCTGCATCAGCGTCTTCCATTTCTACGAAACCAAACCCTCGTGATCGTCCAGTTTCCCGGTCAATCACAACACTTGCAGAGATCACTTTTCCTGCTCCTGCAAACGCTTCTTCTAAATCCTTGTCGGCCATCTTATATGAAAGATTTCCGACGTATAACTTCTTAGCCATTTAACTTTTTTGTGGCTTACTTAATAACCCGTAAGTAGCCTGCCGCTCGAACTAATGGAGACAAAACTTACACCGCAATAGTACACCACAGCCTTTTTTTAGTCAAAAAAAATACCCTGCAACTTTTTAAGCTACAAGGGGGAGGAAAAGAAAGCGGTTGACACCATTATTGGAGAACCTTGATGCACAGGAAGAACAGTGCAAAATTTTTGATGCACATAAGCAGGCGCCGTTGGTAACGGAATACGACAAGCATTGTGCGCTTGATCAACTTCCAAAACCACAGTCAAGAGATTGTTTGGTTGACCCTCTTGCGGATCTGGGACAGCGTAAAAAACAAAATCACCTTTTTTCATAATTCAGTTAGTGGGTTGGAATCTAAACTAAAAAAAGACTACATCTTTAATATCCAAATAGCAAACACTAAAAAGAAAATCCAAATTTTGAGAAAAGTTCGAGGCACAAACGAGCATTGCAACCTAGCTGTAAAGTTAGTACTGCGTGGGCGCAAGCGGAGTTTGCAACAAAGAAATTTTCCAAAATTTGGATTTTCGACTACCAGGCGAAATGGGCAAATGCCTTATTAGCCTCAGCCATTTTATGAGTGTTTTCCCTCTTCTTCACAGCTTCACCTTCGTTTTTAGATGCTAGGATTATTTCTTCAGCAAGCTTGATATGCATAGGTTTTCCTTTCTTTGAT
>CAZIMQ010000102.1:0-1999 GCA_964540495.1 uncultured Candidatus Saccharibacteria bacterium
GTTTGCATTCACAATTGCCAAAATTGCCCCCAGAGCCACGACCATTACCACTGTAAATATAGATATAGAAACCATTACTTCAATTAAGGTGAAGCCTTTATTTCGTTTAAATGTTTTTTTAAAAGAAAGGAATTTCATGTTTTTTTAAGAAGTTTCGCAACCAGTCGTACCGGTAATTACAGGATCAAGCGAAATCTGACCCAAAGAATTTACACGTATTGTGCGACATTTATCTCCCAAAGAAGATCTAACCTTTATAATTGCTCCGTTTACATATTCGTAAGGCACACCACTACTAGGGATTCCTATAACTTTTGCATTTAAATCTGGTTTAACAAAAGTAATATTTAAAGCAGTTAAACCATCAGCTTTACAAATAGCTGTATTTGTTTCGTCTATTCCGCAAAAATCATGGATGATCTGATCTCTTTTAAATTCAATTTTATTTATCAAAATATCTCCATCTCTTACTGGATTGTAATCATAACTAAAAACACCAGAAGAATCGGGTTTATCTGCAAACAAAGTAGCCTCTCTTTCGTCTCCAGTAACATCTACAAAGTGTACACCGTACGCAAGACGTGAGTCAGTTGTTGCACCTACTTGCACTCTTGAACCTACTCCGTAAACCTGAGCTTCTCTGATAAAAAGAGCGAGTTCATAAGCGGTACTTGTGATCAACACATCACTAGAAAATTTTCCTTGTTTAAACAACACAATCCCGGTCAAAATAAAAAAGATCAAAGCTACAACTAAAAGTTCCACCAAAGAAAATCCTTTTTTATTATTTGTTTTTTTAAAGTTTTTTTTCATATTGATTTTATAAACTCAAAAGAATACCTAGCTGAAAAAAATCAAAAGCAAAAATAAACTGAATAAAAGTAGCGAGAATTAAAAAAGGAGCTAAAGGAATCTCGCTTTTCATTGTAAGAGCTTTTTTCTTTTTATGCTTGATTTTAGCTGTAGCCATCTTTCCAATACTCCAAAAAGCTCCTATCCACATACCAAGAGCTAAAGCTGAAAGACCTGAGGAAAGCCCAAGAAGCCACCCGATTCCAAGCGCAAGCTTCGCGTCTCCAAAACCCATCCACTGCCCACGAGAAAGCGCCCAAAGAAGCGCAAAAGGAAGGGCCAATATTGGACCTGCAAAAAGATCTAAGATACCAGGAAAAGAAAAAAGATACTCTGGAGAATTAGTCGAAACCATAAACAATAGACTAAGGAAAGCAAAAAGAAAGACCAAAAGATCAGGGATGATCATGTGGCGAATATCGTAAATCGCAATCACTATCAAAATAGAAAAACACAAAAGGAAAAAAGGCAAAAGAACTAGAGATGCTTCGAGCGGAAGAAAATAGAAAAAAGAAGTAGTGATCGCAAACACGAGCCCTGTCAAAGCTTCTACAGCTGGGTACTGAGCAGAAAAAGGAGACCGGCAAGTACGACACTTCCCTTTTTGAAAAACAAAACTTAAAAGTGGAATTAGTTCAAACCACTTCAAACCCGTACCACAAGAAAAACACATACTTCTTCCAGAAAGACTTTTTCCTGTATTGTACCGAAGAGCAACAACATTTAAAAAACTTCCAATGATAGTTCCAAAAACAAAAGAAAAAAGAAAAATAAGTAAAAGCATTTGAATAATTATAACCTAAGGTCCTTTAATTGTGTAATTTGGTGTGTAAGATCCAGTAGTAATATCACAAGGTCTGGGTGACATACTTCGAACTTCCATGCGTGCACCTATACAATAATACTTTGTACCATCAGGATTAGTAGTAACAGCATAAAGATAATTTCTCACAGGACTCTTTAAAGGATCTAACGTATTCACTTTAATAAAAGTAGTTATTTCTGCTGGTGTATTTGGAAGGCGGCCATTTTCAACAATAAAAGATTGTACAGCTTGATCCAAAGTTTTTAAATCTTCTGCTCGTACAGTGTCTCGCGTTTTTCCCCTAGTCTGAGCCACTCGAGCAAAAACTACAGTTGCTAACAA
>CAZIMQ010000103.1:0-1987 GCA_964540495.1 uncultured Candidatus Saccharibacteria bacterium
CACCTCTCTAATTCGTGCATAATTTTTTGCCCCATTGTTTTGCCCAACTAAAGAAAGGGAAGCAATGTTGAGTCCAATCGTTGGCAGGAGTGCGATCTGTTCTATTCTGATTGCTGTACCGTACGCGGCTACCGCATCTTTGCCGTATTTAGAAACAAAAAAAGTAATTATGAAACTTCCGATAGCAACAGTCATCATATTAAAACTAGACGGAATTGCTTGGAGTACGATTTCTTTCATAATCTTTAAATTCAAAGCAAATTGTCTAAAGCCCCGTAGTATATGAGCTTTTCGAAGCTTAACAATGATCACAACGCATTGAATAAATTGGATTAAAATTGTGGAAAAAGCGATTCCTTTAAGTCCATGAGGTTCTAAACCAAAACCTCCAAACATAAACCATGGATCTAAGATTACATTTAAAAGACATCCAAAAATAAGCATATTTCTAAAGGTTTTAGAGTCCCCGATTGCTGTAAGGTAAGAATTTAAAATACTGCTCATTACAAAAAAGATTGTTCCATAAAAAATTACATTTGTGTAATCTAGAGCGTAAGTTAGAGCTTCACCCGTTAGCCCCATACTTTGAAAAAGCATTTTACCTGTAAGAAGACCTAAAACAGTCAAAATTATTGAAATTCCAATTCCTAAAAAAAGAGAAGTTAGGTAATATTTTTTTGCTAAGTCTTCTTTTTTCTCACCAAGAGAATTTCCAACAAGCGCTGAGGAGGCTGTAGCAACACCAGAAGAAATCGCGATGATTAGGAAAAACACAGGAAAAGAAGCTGACATAGCAGCGAGAGCATCTGTCCCTAGTTTTCCACCATAGTATGCGTCTACTACGTTGAACATTGTGTTGAAGAAAAAGCCAACAGATGCAGGAATTGCTATGTGTCGAACAAGGCTTCTAATATTTCCTTCAGTTAAGTTTGGTTTCATAAGTGAACATTTTAGCATATTTTCCCCATATTTTACTCAAACTATTTTTGTGCTAAAATAAAAAAATATGAAAAACATATCAAAAAGTGAATGGGTTGCTATCGTTTTATCTATAGCTGTAGTTGTTTACCTCTTTTTTTATTCAGGTAAAACTAAAGTTGTAGAAGATGTTAGTCAAAATCTAGAAGCAGAAAGCCAGGTGGCTAATGTTTCCGGGGAAAATATTACAAATCAAACAAATACAGGAGATACACAAATGGAAAATGTAACTGAACTTAAAAAAGAAATTATTAAAGAGGGAACTGGGGCAGAAGCAAAAGTTGGAGATGTGGCAGTTGTGCACTACACAGGAACGCTTTTAGATGGAAAGGTTTTTGATTCATCGATTCCTCGAGGACAACCTTTTGAATTTAGACTCGGAGAAGGAAGTGTGATTGCAGGGTGGGAAGAAGGTTTGAAAGGAATGAAGATTGGTGAAAAAGCTCGTCTTACAATCCCAAGTAACATGGCTTACGGCTCACAAGGAGCAGGGGGTGTGATTCCACCAAACGCAACTTTGGTTTTTGAAATCGAACTGCTTTCTTTAAAGTAATCAATGAAAGAATTTAGTTTTAAAATAGAAAAAAAAGTAAAAGGCCAGCTCGGAAGAGCGGGCTTTTTACAAACTCCACACGGGGCTATACCAACTCCTGCTTTTATTCCTGTAGCCACAAAAGCTACAGTGAAATCACTTACCCCAGAACAAATAAAAGAATTAGGGGCTGATGTGATTCTTTCAAACACTTACCATCTTTTCTTACAACCAGGAGATGAGCTTATAAAAAATGTAGGCGGGCTTCACAAATTTTCTGGATGGAGCGGGCCGATGTTTACCGACTCCGGAGGTTTTCAAGTTTTTTCTTTAGGATCAGCTTACGGAAAGGGAATTACAAAGATTACAACTCACAAAGAAAACGCGGAAGAAGAAATCTTGCTTCCTGCTTCAAGAGTGGAGGGGAAAGAAAAGATTGCTCACATTGATTCTGACGGAGTAATGTTCCGTTCTCAC
>CAZIMQ010000104.1:0-1923 GCA_964540495.1 uncultured Candidatus Saccharibacteria bacterium
ACAAAAGCTTTACCGGTGAGCGATTTTTTAAAAACAAAAACATAAGATAAATAAAGAAGAAAAATAACAACAACAGAAATAATATACATAAAGTATTTTTCCAAAAAAGACACGTCTGATTGTGACTCAACAAAATCAGCAGAGAGGCTTGAACTATATCTTTTTATTTCTTTTCCATTTTGACTAACAACAAGCTCTCCTCTCAAAGATTCCGATCCTTTTTTTGCGGTTAAAGAAAAAACTACATCATTTTGTGCTTGAATAGGAATTTCTTTTATTTCACTTGCAACTAAATTATTTCTTTCATTAAAAACCTTTAATTCAAAGGATAGATTCTGACTACCCCCGACTTCATCCGAGGTATCACTATCTAAATCAGGAGGGGTTCCAGTCACAAAAGCCTTGACGTCAAAAATCTCACCTTTGGTTAAATTACCTTTAGTAGTTGAAAGCGAGTGTATTGTCACAACATCTCCGCTCACAATATATCTAAAAGGAATTTCAGCTACTTTAAGCTCTCCCATTTCATCTTTTATATATAAAATCCCTTCGTAAACTCCGGGGTCATAATCGAAGTTTGGTAAAGGCATAGCAATCTCCATTTCCTTAGTTGCTTTTTTAACTAAAAAACTTTGCCCTACACGCACCTTAGCTACTTCAGCATTATCAATTTTTGGCCACTTATAAACAACGATCTCGGGTGTGACTTTGATGTCTTCTGACGATGTATTTGAAACAAGAGCTTCGACAGAAATTGCATTTGGTTTTTTGTCTTTATATATATGTGGGCCATAATCTACAGGGTAAGTAACGCCATTATCCAAAGACACTCGAGTCGCAAGTAATGTTAGGTACGAAGAACTTGATTCAAAATCAAAAAACTTACTGTGCTCCCAACCTAAAGGAAGACCTGAGGATATTGTTACCTGTGCTTTTACCTTTAACCTATTAGGGGCAGACGATGGTAATACAAAATCAAAAGAAACTATTTTTGATTCTTCTGGTTTTATTGAAATGCCATTTATTTTTTTAACCTCAGTAGAAAAGCCTGTATTATTTACCCCACCATCTTCTACCAAAGAAAAAGTGACCGAGAGATTATTTGCATCAGTTTTGTTTTTACTCAAAAGCAATACCTCCCCTTTTAAAGTTTCTCCTGGTTTATAAAAAGTTTTTTCTAAATTTACTTCTGTCACATAAACAAGAGGAAGGTTGCTTTGAGTTTGCGCTTGAGTAAAACCAAAACTACAAAAAGACACTAGAGCAATTAAAACAAGAGAAAATAAATTTTTAAACATACAAAAATTATACACCACACTAAAGTTTTTCAAAAACAAAAAACTGCGTGGGGCAAGCCCACACAGTTTTTTGTTTTTGTAATCAGAAAATTTTATCTTGCTCCGATAGAGAAAAGTACCGCTCCAAGTAAACCATCCTTTAGTCGAGAAGAAGTTTTCAAAACCTTCTCAAGGAAACTCACCTCAACTTCTTTTGGTGCTACACGACATGTAGCAGAAACCGAGGTCTCAACAACTCCAGCACCAGAACACTTCAAGGTGTATATAGATGTACCTGTGATAGGTCCTGACGGATACTTAATTGCTCCAGATGGTCTTACCACAGTAAACAACTCGGTTGGATTAAAATCTACAACTGACACACCAGGACCAGAAAGAGTACATCTTGCGTCCACACCTCCTAAACCTTCAAAAGCATTAAAACCGAATGCAAATTTATCTTTATCAACTTCCTCTGTTTCTCCTCTAAGGTAAACTGTGCAAGTTTCTCCTGATTTTACAATAGCAGGATCAGTTAGTAGAGTATTTAATTTCAAAGGTAAACCCTTTGGATCTGGGCAAATTCCACCCTTATCTCTACACTTACCATGTTTACGAGGTGGTGTACCTCCATCACCATCTGGAC
>CAZIMQ010000105.1:0-1035 GCA_964540495.1 uncultured Candidatus Saccharibacteria bacterium
CCATTGTCACTAACACTTGCAGTATATGTTACATTGGTGAGTCCCGAAACAGACGTGCTAGATGGAATCAAGCTTACTGTACATGCTGGTGTACCAGATGGTGGATCTGCTGGACCACCACAATTTCCGCTATCACAACTACTTACCTGTAAGCTTCCATCGTTTGTACATGTTCTCCATTTATAACACTCGTAACAAGCAGACCATCCTGTTGGCGTACAAGAACCTCCGACAGTACATGAACAACTACCACCACCGCTGACACAGTATCCAGTTCCACAACTTCCACCAGAGATACAATAACAAGTTCCACCGGCGAGCGAACAGTCAGATGTTTGTGAACATGCACCTCCGTTACCTACTGCAAGGGCATTTAAATTATTGTTGTAATGAGGTGACAAGAGTAATGCAAATAGTACTAAGAAAGCTGATATGCAAACTTTACAATTAAACATTAATTAATAGTACAACAACAAAAGAATAAAACGCAACTAGTTAATTATGGTTAGAAGAAGATTCGTCGCCGATGAATATAATGGACTCGATCATTTTTATGTCTTCAGGCGAAAATGTGTCAGTTGCTCCAATTCTTTCAAATAATGCAACTATATCTTTTGATTTGTAACCCTGAGATGAATATATAATTTTATTTATTTCTCTGAAATCTGTTTTTCCATTTGGTTTTCCAGATATTAAATTATCATCCGCTCTAGCTGAGTCTAATTTATCAAATGGGGTTATCTTTGTATAATCTGTTGCAAAGAAATCATCATTTTGAAGTTTCAGTGCATGTTCTTCTGTTAGTATGAAGTGAAATATAGCCTTATTTCCTTGGCTATCTTCGTATGGATAAGCTGCTATGTTACCAAATTGGCCAGGAAATCCGAATTTATCGAGGCTAATTTTATAGAGTGATAAAAATTCAGCAGCTTTTACTAATTCTGATTGTGGTCGGGCTTCGTTAACCTTGTTTGCTTCAAGTGTGTATACACCAACACTCTTTATAAGGCTTGAAGTATAGTCTACTTTGTATTC
>CAZIMQ010000105.1:1045-1404 GCA_964540495.1 uncultured Candidatus Saccharibacteria bacterium
AAATTCAGCCAGTTTTCCACTTTGTATATCCTCAAATGTAACAGTGCTTATTTTTGGCGATTCTGGATTATTAACAATGTTAAATTCACTAGTATTTGCAGCTGTTGGTGCCACTTCTTCTTCATTTGTGTACGAGACCATTGATGTGATCTGTGTTGAACCTTCGATTGGAACTGAACGATTAAATGAATAATCGTCTGTGTATGGATTTGAGAAGGTTATGTTTTTGTTTTTATCTATATTAAAGAATGCTGGCTCATATATAGATGTTGGATCCTCAATATTTTGTGCACCAATGGATACACCATTTGATGTGTCAACATATGTAAGTCTTATCAATATACCTAAATCATCGCCTT
>CAZIMQ010000105.1:1414-1872 GCA_964540495.1 uncultured Candidatus Saccharibacteria bacterium
ACCCCATACTTATCAACGGCAAAACCAGCAAATGCTGAGATTATCTTGGTTGGATCAAGTGTGTCAACGACGGTAACTATTGGGAATGGTGCATCTCCGTTTTCTCCCTTGATTTGGTAGTTTTGAACAACAATTCTGCTAATGGACATGTTTGGATTTGTGACTTCAAATGCTTCAAGCGCTTTAGCTCTTACTTTGTCCTCGTATACAGTGTCTCCTACTTTGAGATCCAAGCTGTCAGCGTATCCAACGCCAGATGCGGCAATTTCATATGGTCCTATTTTATCAATAGGCGCGAACACTTCAGTTGGATTCGGATGTGTAGTTGCTGTTTCAGTTGGAATTATATCTTCTGGTGATCGTGGAGTGTTTAGTGCATAACAAGCACCAGTTGCGGAGGCCGCTACTAATAGTCCTAGGAATGCCCTTCGAGCTGCATATTCTGAAATTCCTTTTTC
>CAZIMQ010000106.1:0-1834 GCA_964540495.1 uncultured Candidatus Saccharibacteria bacterium
CGTTAATAAAAGAAAAAAATAAAAACAAACCTGATGGTGTAAAAGACGTTATTGTCGACAAAAAAACAATTGAATTTTTAGAGAGACAAAACTTAAATCTTGAAACTATTTTACCCTCTGGAAACACAATCGATCTTTCAGAAAAAATCGGAGTATCTTACGGAGGAAATGCGGTAGAGATGATTGAAAAAATTTCTCCAGATATTTTGGAAGTATTAAAAAAAGCAGGAGATGCTCTAAACACTCCACTTGTAGGCTTCGACTTTATAATCCCCGACCCTACAAAAAGTGCCAAAAACCAAAAGTGGGGAATCATTGAGGCTAATTCCCTGCCTTTTATAAACCTACACCATTTTCCACTCGAAGGAACACCTCAAAATGTAGCTGGTAAAGTCTGGGATTTATGGAAAATCTAGGTAATTTCCCCATTTTTTAAAAGTGATATAATAGTTTTATGAATAGAAACATTACATATGGCGTAGTAACGCTCGTAGCCCTCTTAATAATTTTTGTTGGTCTTTATTTCTTAGAAAAAAACGGAGCTGGTGCTCCAGTGCAAAGTGTTAAGTACGATTCTTTTGCAATGTGTCTTGGGGAAAAAGGTGCAAAATTTTATGGAGCTTTTTGGTGTCCGCACTGTCGAGATCAAAAGAAACTTTTTGAAAACTCTACAAAAATCCCTTACGTAGAATGTTCAACACCTGACGGAAATGGCCAAAACCTGATCTGTAAAGACGCTGGGATAGAATCATATCCGACTTGGATTTTTAGTGATGGCACAAAACTAAACGGAGAGGTTTCGCTTGAAGTACTCAGTCAAAAAACAGGTTGTGAGTTACCTGTAACTAATTAATTAAATTAAAATAAAAACATGAGTGAAGTAGGAAATTTTATATTAGGAAGCCTTACGATTTTAGCTCAGATTATTTCGGTGATTTTAATTGTTATTTACTTTAGACACCACAAAAAAGAATCAATCGTAAAAAAAATAATTCATGTTTTTTTCAAGCCAAAAGGTGTTGAATCAAAAACACTTTTATTTGTTCAAAAGTATGGAATGCTTCTAGCTTTTATCGTAGCCTTAACAGCTGTGTTGGGTAGTCTTTTTTACTCCGAAATCCTTGGGTATGAACCATGCAAACTCTGTTGGTACCAAAGAATCTTTATCTACCCTCAAGTTGTTCTTTTAGGAATGGCTCTATGGAAAAAAGACATACACATCATAAAATATTCACTTGCTCTAGCAATTATTGGAGGACTTATCGCGATTAATCACTACATGCTACAAATTACTGGGGTTTCTATACTACCTTGCTCAGCTGTAGGTTACAGTGTGTCTTGCAGTAAAGTATTTGTACTTCGATTTGGGTATATCACAATTCCAATGATGGCAATTTCTGCTTCTTTACTAATGACCATATCACTTCTGTTTGCAAAAGATCACAACATTGATGGAAAAAAAGATTCTATCTAAAGAAGTAGCAAGTTTTTTTAGACTTCAAGATTCCCAAAAAAAAGCTTTAAAGAAACTTCAAATTGAAAAAGTGACAGACCTTCTCTACCACTTTCCTGTTCGCTATGGCGACACTTCAAAAGCTGAATCAATTTCCACAATCCAAACAAAAGAAAGTGTAGTGTTGTTTGGGAAAATAAAAACAATAGAAACTTCAAAGTCTTTCAAGACAAAAATGCCGATGGCAAAAGCAACCCTCGAAGACAGTTCTGGAGAGGTGTCTTTGGTTTGGTTTAACCAACCTTACATCGCCAAAATGTTTCCCGCAGGAAGTTTGGTGCGGGCAGAAGGGGTAGTCACAGAATCGCGCGGAAAATTTTC
>CAZIMQ010000107.1:0-1831 GCA_964540495.1 uncultured Candidatus Saccharibacteria bacterium
GAATGTATCAAAAGCCCTATCCACCACATGATCATCTAATGTAAATACACTTCTTTTCCAATCAGCTGAAAAACCAAGTCTTTTAAATTGTTCAAATATTAAACCTGAGTTGTTTGTGACAAAATCGTAAATATTTTTATATAATGTGACACGATCAAAATCCATTCTAGACTTGCCATCTTTTGCTAACTGTTTTTCGTAAACAAACTGCGTTTCAAATCCTGCATGATCTCTTCCTGGTATCCAAACAGCAGAGAAGCCTTGCATTCTTTTGTATCTCACCATAATGTCATCTACGGTGTACATTGCATGACCTGCGTGAAGTGAGGCATTTGCATTTGGAGGAGGCATTAAAATAGTAAATGGTTCACCTGAGTCAGAAGGTTCAAACGAGTTAGATTCTTCCCAGAGAGAATAAATCTTTTTCTCGTACTTGTTATGGTCGTACTGTGGTTCCATCCTAAAAGGTATTTTATCAAATATTCACAGCAGAATCATAACCAATATTTGGTTTGCAATTTTTATACTAAAATGTTGACGTAGGAATAACAGTAGGGGTAACTGTAGGTTCTACAGTAGGAATTGCAGTTGGAGCAACTGTAGGTACAGGAGTTTCTGTAGGCTTTGGTGTTGGAGTTGTTGTTGGTATTAAGAGAAAGGATTTAGAACAGATAGACATTAAATTAAAACTTCTCTTAGATAGTTACTTAGACCAGATTATAGATAAAGATGATTTTCAACAAAAGAAGTTTGAATTAATGTCTAAAAAGAAAACGATTGAAGAACAAATCTTTTCTCTTAAAAAGAATCAAGGAAGTTGGATCGGACCTTTCAAAGAATGGATAAAAGAGGCACAAACTGTAGAACAAGTTGCTAAGTCTGCGGACTTAGAACTTAAAAAGGTCCTCGCCGTTAAAATCTTCGGCTCGAACCTCTTTCTAGAAAACAAAATAGTCCGTGGGGATGGGCAAAAGTCGTGGTCTTCGCTTCGCTCGACCCCGACAGGTCGGGGATGTGTGGACCTAGGGAGAATCGAACTCCCGTTCCATGACTGCCAGCCACGTGTCCTACCATTGAACGACAGGCCCAATTTCTTTAACAATATTTGCTGTGGACCCCCCGAGATTTGAACTCGGAACCTATTCAACGTCAATGAATCGCTCTAGCCAGTTGAGCTAAGGGTCCTTAAAACGAGACTAATTATATCATTAACCTGCAGATCTTTGCGAGTAATGATCTGGAGATAATAAAAAGCTTGCACCTTTCTTTTTGTATTGTGACCAATAGTTCTTCTTTTCTGCTCTTTTGTTGCTTCCTTGAAGCCAGACTACTGCATTGTCGATTTTCTTTCTAAAAGCGACGATCATTTGGATAATGCTTTCATAAAAATTTATTTGATATTCAGAAGCGTTTGTTGATCCTTGCATAACCGCTATCTTTATTTCTTGCGATAGGCTTTGTGTCGAAGCAACCATTTTTGATGCCTCATGTTGAATTGCTTGTAATTTTAATCTTAACTCATTTAACTTTTTTGAAGTTTCTTGTTTTTCTTCATTAAATAGTCGCTTTTCAAAAAATATTTGCTCTTCAAGTTTTTTGTTTTTCTCGGCTTGGCCGTTTAACACATCCTTCATGCTAAGCGGTCTACCCATTTCTACTTCACCAGATTTTTTCTCACGGAGTGCTCTTTGTTGACCTAATAATTGTTTGAAGAACTCATCTCCTGTGGCTTTTACTTCACTTTTTGCAGTGTCGACAACTTGCGACCCTATTTCGTTAATCGCTTCCAAGACATTCTTGGTTTTTATCTGTCTTTGTAATTTGGCCTTGT
>CAZIMQ010000108.1:0-1771 GCA_964540495.1 uncultured Candidatus Saccharibacteria bacterium
TCCATGTAAAAAATACGACTTCAAAGAGTAGGAAGAAAGCACGAACCGGCATTTAAGATCGTGCTTACTGACTCAAAGAACGGAACTAAAAGTGGGAAATTCCTAGAGGTTTTAGGGTCTCATGATTTTCGCTTTGGTGAACCTCAAATTAAAGCTGATCGAGTAAAATACTGGATCGGTAAAGGGGCTCAAGTTTCTGACACTATGCACAACCTTCTTGTAGAGAAAAAAGTTGTTGAAGGAAAGAAAAGAAATGTACTTCCTCAAAAAACTCCAATCGTAAAGAAAGAGGCAGAAGTAAAAGTATAAATCTTCTCTAAGATTTTTTAAACAAATACAATTTGAGTTTTTGTATTTGTTTGTGGTAGAATATTTGTATGCAGTAATAGGAAATTTCCTAGTCGCAACTGCGCTGTTTAATAGAAAGTAAGGACCAAACACAATGGAAAGAGACGCACAGTTTCTAGAATTTGTTGTCAAATCTCTTGTTGACAACCAGGACTCAGTAAAGATTAATAGAACAGTAGACGAAATGGGAGTTTTACTCTCACTTTCAGTTGATCCCGCTGATATGGGAAAAGTAATCGGACGAGCAGGAAACACTGCTAAAGCTATCCGAACTTTGCTACGAGTTGTTGGAATGAAAAACAACGCGCGAGTAAATCTAAAAATTAACGAACCAGAAGGATTTGTAAAAGAAGCTTCTTCAACAACAAAAACAATTGATGAAGCGATGGAGGATCTGAATATCTAGGTTATAGGTGTTAGGTTGTAGGCGATAGTAAAAAAACAAACCCCGAAAGGGGTTTGTTTTTTTATTAACAGGAAGATGAAAAAAGTTAGTATGGTTGCAGGGTTTGGTGGTCCACGAGTTGCAAACGGATTGGCCAGTGTTCCTTACGATGTGAATATGGTACGGCGTTATGGACCATAAGCACAGAGGTGATCAAATATTGGTGACTAGACCCTAAGGCCGGTTTGCGCAAGTAGACCGGCCTTCTCCTTTTTTATATATTTATGTTATCTTGATATTTGAGTTTGGTTTTTCCTTACTACTTTCATCTTAAACCTTACCCCTTAATCTATGACTTTCCACATAATCACATTATTTCCCGAACTACTTTCTGGCTATCTGTCGGACTCTATTTTGGCGCGGGCAATTTCTGAGAAGAAAGTGTCTGTGAAATTTTATAACCCTCGAGACTTTGTAAAAGCAAACAAATCACAAAAAGGTAAAGAAAAGCCGTATCTACGTGTCGATGATAAACCGTACGGCGGAGGTCCTGGGATGGTGATCGAAGCGCTTCCGGTACTTAGAGCAGTTGAGGGCGCAAAAGCAAAAATTAAAAATCAGAAAGCAAAAATTAAAACAATATTTTTCTCACCGAGTGGAAAAAAGTTCGACACCGCATACGCAAAGAATGTGTCTAAAAAATACACAGACATAATTTTAATCTGTGGTCGCTATGAAGGGATTGATGCGAGAGTAAAAAAGATTTTGAAAGCAGAAGAGGTTTCTGTGGGAGATTTTGTGCTTACTGGAGGGGAAATTCCTGCAATGATTTTGATTGATTCTATTTCAAGACAAATTGAAGGGGTTTTGGGCAATTTTGATTCTAGAGAAGAGGAAAGGGTAGCGAGTTCTGAAGTCTACACTCGACCCGAAGTTTTGGAGTATAAGGGGAAGAAGTATAAAGTACCGAAAGTTTTACTTTCTGGGAACCATAAAAAAATTGAGGAGTGGAGGGGGAAGAAGGTTTAGGAAAAAATT
>CAZIMQ010000109.1:0-1768 GCA_964540495.1 uncultured Candidatus Saccharibacteria bacterium
AGTTGGAAGAACTGCAGGCTCCTTTCTTGTGTTTTCATAGTTTGGTCGCCAATCTACAGAATCTTTTTCAATATCACGAATCATTTCCATAGACATCTTAGACATCTTTGCTTCTGTGTATCTGTCAGCCGCTGGAGGATCACCGTCAATCGATCCGAAGTTTCCTTGTCCAATCGCAAGTGGGTAGCGCATTGTAAAATCTTGAGCAAGTTTTACCAACGCTTCATAAGCAGCAACTGTTCCATGTGGGTGGTAGTTTCCAGTCACGTCTCCAATAATTTTCGCACTTTTTCGAGTTTTCCCTCCTGGATTAAGCCCAAGCTCGTACATTGTGTAAAGAATTCTTCGGTGTACTGGTTTTAGACCATCCCTAACATCTGGCAAAGCACGATCTGTAATAACAGACATGGCGTAGTCAATGTAACTCTCGCGCATTTCTGTAACAAAATTTCTTGAAATTACGTTTACGTGCGGAATTGCTTCTGGAGAAACTTCTTCGTTATTTAAATTTTCTTTTTTACTTTTTGCCATATTTTAATTTTGTTTTTCTGTTGTGGTTGATATAGTTGCGGTGTTTACATATTCTATCGTTAGGTCATGTTCATTCGTATCAAGTGTCGTTGTCCCTGCTTTTGCAGCTTTTATTTCCTCACTTTTTGACTTCACAATTGCCCCAACTTTTCCTATTTCTGTTTTGACGCTTAAGTATACATTAGCTACTCCTTTTCCTACAACAGAAAGCTCTTCTACATCTTCTTTAGTTTCTGTGATTTTGTCTGAAATCGTTGTGCTAAATTTATAACCCCAAACTACCAAAAGCAAAGCGGTAAATGAACTAGCCACCCCTAAAGCAATTTTTTTCTTTTTGTCATTAGGTAAATTGTGAAGCTCCATCTTTTTTTAAAATTTTAAGAAAACATAAAAACCTCTCCGTCTTTACCTTCCAAATCTTTCTTTTTTATCGTCAGTTTCTCCATTTTCTCGATTTTTTCACTTCCAGCTTCTTTAGCAAACTGCTTCAAATCAGCATCTTCTCCAAGAGGTACGATAAGTTTTGCTTCCAAAGAAACCGCTACTTTGTACGCCTCACTAGCACTCAAAGTGTCTTTTGATACAGGAACAAACAAAATATCTACCTCTTCAAGACTCTCGATCGCTTCTTCTGGAAGCTTAGGATTTCCCAATGCGCCTAAAATACAGATATTTACACCCTCAATTCGCAAAAGATAAATAGTATTTATAAGACTGTCACCGTCGTAATTAGACTCACTTCCAAAACCTTTAATTGTTATATCTTTTACTTCGTATTCTCCAGGACCAGTAATCTGAAATGGTACTTTTTCACCAAAAACCATCTCACTTGTACCGTTTAAATCTTCATGGTTCAAAGAAGAAATAGAAACATCTGCCCCAAATTTTGTACTTTTTTTACTCGAATCTTTAGAAATAGGATTTACAGCAACAACAGTGTCCCCTTGCTGTATTTTTAAAAAATAATGTCCTTGGTTTGTGATAATCATAGCTTACAGATTAACACATGTGAAAAGCTTTTCAAATTCTTATTTTTGTGTATACTTGGAGACATTGAATTATTAGTTCATTTTTAGCGAGTAATCCCATTTTGGCTAGGGTTTTTAGTAGAAAAACACCAAAGTGGAGCGTTAAAAAACAATTCAAAAATGCCTAAAACAAAAAAGGTAGTAGATTTAGAAGAGACTACACTAGAAGACGAGGCTGAAAAAGCCAAAAGAGAGACCCCTATGGGTAA
>CAZIMQ010000110.1:0-1745 GCA_964540495.1 uncultured Candidatus Saccharibacteria bacterium
CGGTTGTCCTGGATAGAGACCGAGCTGTCTTACGACGCTCTGAACCCAGCTCGCGTACCGCTTTAACTGGCGAACAGCCAGACCCTTGGGAGCTTCTCCACCCCCAGGATGCGATGAGCCGACATCGCGAATTCTGATTCTCTATCACAAAAAAAATTGCTCTATCAGAATTGCATACCCTCTTGTTACCAAGAGGCTTGACTATACCTTCATCTTTTCCATCACGAAAAGAGCTAGTCTAATTATAGAAGCTATAGATTTATTCAAAGTTAAACTTCAAATTTGAGACTTCTATCTTATTTAGTTCTTGAAGCTAAATAAAGTCGATACGGGCCACAACGAAATTTGAAATTCGAAATGAAAATATAAATACTTAAAATTTGAGCATTAAAAATTCATTAAAAATTGAAAATTTAATCATGATTCCCTCGGTATTGACCAAAAAATGTTCAGATTTTTGGTGTTCACCGATATTAACTAGTTGATTTATTATTTCTCGCACGTCTCTAAACGTGCACTTGAGAATAACCAGGCATACAGATTTCTCTGTAGGCGCCCCGATTTGTTCAAGGTGCCAAACCGCACCGTCGCTATGGACGCTTGGGTGCGATCAGCCTGTTATCCCCGGGGTAGCTTTTATCCGTTAAGCTGTGTGCGTACCACTACGCATCACAGGATCACTAAGACCTACTTTCGTACCTGCTCGACTTGTTTGTCTCGCAGTCAAGCTGGCTTATGCCTTTACACAATGAATCACGATTTCCATCCGTGATTAGCCAACCTTTGTACAACTCCGTTACGATTTAGGAGTCAACCTCCCCAGTTAAACTGCCCACCTGACACTGTTCCCTTGCCGGATTTTTATGCGGCTTAAAGGTAATACTTGCTCATTTCAAAGAGAGGTATTTCACTGATGACGAATCTCCCTCCTATACTAAACAATTAAAATAAACTCATAAATGCCAAGATACAGTAAAGCTCCCGGGGTCTTTTTGTCCAAGGACAACTAGGCCGCGTCTTCACAGCCATCGCAATTTCGCCGGGTAATTGATTAAGACAGTTGCTCAGTCGTTCTACCATTCGTGCGGGTCGGAACTCGCCCGACAAGGAACTTCGCTACCATAGAACAGTTATAGTTACTGCTGCCGTTTACTGGAGCTTGTAAAAAAAGCTTGTACATTGCTGCACTTCACTCTCCATACTTGACTTACCAGCACTGGGCAGGTGTCAGCCCCTATACTTCGCTTTTCAGCTTTGCAGGGACCTGTGTTTTAGATAAACAGTCGCTAAGCACTCTTTTGTTGCAACCGCGAAACTAATCGCGGCAAGGTATCTCCCAAAGGTTACACCTAGATTTTTTGCCGAGTTCCTTAACCAATTTTCTCCCGATCGCCTTAGTCTACTCGACCAATCCACCTGTGTCGGTATACGGTACGGTAAAATATGAATTTTGATATTACTATCATAATGAGATTTTTCTTGGAAACTGAAAGCTATCAAATTATCTAAGCTATTCACCTAGACTTTCCCGAAGCTCAATTAAACACGCCAACGGATTTTCCATTTGACACTATTTCGCTCCTTAGACCGCTCTCGCGGCTCGACTCTTCCAACTCCGTCCTCCCCTTACATATACATATTCTGTAGCAGAATTTAAACTGCTTATCCATCGGGCTACACCCTCTTTAGAAGGAACACCCTTAGGGCCGACTAACCCTCCGCTGACTTACATTGCGGAGGAAACC
>CAZIMQ010000111.1:0-1712 GCA_964540495.1 uncultured Candidatus Saccharibacteria bacterium
AAATCCCCCCACTACCTACCGCTACAACAGACTGACGAGCGTTGTACCCTGCCCCCTGAACGTCACTTAATGGATTTACAAAGGTCATGATTCGCTGTTTTTGATAATCCTTAAAAACATAGACCCAGAGCATTGAGAAAGTGATTAGAGCAATTGCGATTACAGAAAAAAGATGTTTTTTAGAAATTCCTGAAACCAAAACCATCCCAAACCAAATTAAAAATAAAATTATTCCGGAACCGAGATCTGGTTGCATCATCACAAGTAAAAACAAAAGCATCGCATAAGCACCAGAAACAATTATGTGGCGGATGTTTGCAATCTCAACATGTCTTTTGGAAAAATATTTTGCAAGCAAAATTATAAGAGCAATCTTTGCCAGGTCAGACGGCTGAAAAGAAAAAGCTCCGAAACTAAACCAACTAGTTGCCCCTTTTACAGTCTTACCAACAACAAGAAGCAAAGAAAGGATAAATAAGGAGAACCCGTAGATTACAACTACCACATCTGTGCGCCTTAAAAAACGAAAACTCAGCTGACTTAAAACAAAGAAAATAACCAAAGAAACACCTATCCAAATGGACTGTTTCAAAAAAAGCGACTCACTTCCAGTAAACGAATGCATCGTGAAAAGTCCTGCAAACAAAAGCGGAATTGTAGCAAAAAACAAAACCCAATCTATTTTTGTTTTCTTTAAAACTTCTCCCATTTATTTAAAATCTCGTGGAATCAAAATCGGCACAATATCAGCTTTCGCTACTTCAAAATCAAAGGCTTCATTCCAAGAGAAAGCAAATTCACTCTTATCTTTTGGTCCAAGTTCCGCAATCACAGTAGAAGAAGATCGGCGAACATTATTTTTTGTATCGTAAATAAGTGCAATGGCTTTTAGATTTTTGATTGCATAAACTTCTTTACTTACCACATCAGCTCGTAAAGCCACGGACGATTCCCCTTCTGTAAGAGATTGATTTACAAGCTCAATCTTCGGTAACACAATATTTCCTTTTTCCCACAAAAGATTTTCGTCAAAATAAAAAGAAACTTTTGCTGGAATTCTTTCGCCTGCATAAATTGAATATTCTAAAATTGGAAATGTAGCTGACGGAGGAATGAATGCTACACCTTTTCTTTCTTCAAGTAACACTCCCTCTCTATCGTAAACTCTAAAAAAATAAGGGGCTTTCTTTACGTGGGCTTGTTGATTTACGTTTTCAACTTGAGCAACTGCCATATACACTCCTGGAGCACTCTCAAAGAAGCGTTCAAATTGGACCACAACAGGTTTAGCTTCGTCTAAACAAATCTTTTGACACACACCCCCACAATCTACATTTCGCTCGTCTTGATTGAGCACACCATCAAAACAAGTAGGAGTTTTTTTAATAAATTTAAAATAAATGATTGGTGCAGAAACGATAATCACCAACATCGAAAAAAGTGAAATATACAAAATTTGTTTTTTTAATCCCCAGGAATTCATGGGTCAATTTTAACACGATAAGAAGTATGTACAAAAAAA
The DNA here is from genome assembly GCA_964540495.1 of uncultured Candidatus Saccharibacteria bacterium. GTDB lineage: Bacteria > Patescibacteriota > Minisyncoccia > Phycocordibacterales > CAIRYW01 > JAUPVJ01. Next base: position 1,523 of record CAZIMQ010000111.1, read on the forward strand.
CTCCGAGCAAAAGCTCGGAGTTTTTTTCTTTGAAAAATTCAAAATTTGATTGAAAACTATGTTCTGGCGACAACCTACTTTCCCCTCCAAAAGAGTATCATCGGCTCAACTTTGCTTAACTTCTGAGTTCGGAATGAGATCAGGTGTGACCAAAGCGACAAATCACCAGAACATAGTTTTCAATCTATAT
>CAZIMQ010000112.1:0-1682 GCA_964540495.1 uncultured Candidatus Saccharibacteria bacterium
CCCATCATTTTCATATCCATGAACTTGAAATTTTTTTAGGAATAAATGTTGAAAAAAAAGATTTTGCAAGGTGGAACAGACTGCGCAATAAAGTGAATGCAAAAAAATTGATTCTTTTAACGCCAGAAGAAATAGATGCGAAAAAAGAAACTGTTTTAGCTTTGCCGCTAGATTCTGCACTACAAGAATATCTACAAACAGCTCCTGCAAAAGATCTAGCATTTTTCAAATCCGAAGGAGTCGAACTAAAAAATGTTAATAAACAATCAGTCAAGAATGCTTTAGACGCCATCTACACCCTAAAATGGATTTGTGTTGTGAATAAAACATAAAGAAGAGGACCCATATGAATAAGCTTAGATTACTCACGTTACTCACTCTTTTGCCTATCACGCTTAAACCGGCAGCCTCAAAAGCCTCATTAGAATCATTAGGCCTCAAAGAAAGAACTAGAGAAAGAATTATTGAAGAAGAACTCGAGAATATTCACAAGGAACTTATACAAGCGCTGCTTGCCAAAAAAAAACTTGAACAAGAGTCATTACTTAACGTAGCCGCAGAAGTATGTCCGCCGCTTCCTACAGAAGATTACAGAGCCCCCGAACAGTCTTCCAGTCAAACAGTTGAACAGCACAGAAAGGATCTTGACGCGTATGTATTAGGTCGTCTTGAAATGCAAAAATTACACCGTTCACACGAGCTCTTCAATGCAGAAACAATAAAACTATTTATCAAAACAGACTTTGCAGATCGCCTTGCAGACGAATTTCGTCAGATAGATTTTTTCCACGCACAACAGATTGCCTTTATAGATGCTTCTACTGAAGAACAACTTAGCGCAGTACAAAACACTGTAAATGAAGCTCTCACAAACACGGCCGCCTATAAAATCACCGACAAAGAAATTCAAGAAGAACTAACACAGCTTCTAGAAGACATTGAAACAAAAATTCAACAAACAGTCTCGCAAAAAATCGCTACCAATCATTATCTAGGCAGCATAATGCAAGATATACATGCTCTTACTACACGAAAATCAACTGAAGTGACCGTTTACTCTTTTTGCCCTCTACATGGCATCCTGCCAAGAACAGGTCAAACGACCCTCCATATATGCATACAAACGCGACAAAAAGAAAAAAGTCAACCACGTTCGAAAACAAAATCTTACCCCATCAACTCTTTACAAACCACGCTTTTAGAAAAGCTAACTGAACTCCATGCAACAACTGCAGAAAAAAGTGAAGCGAAAAAAGTCTTTTCCTATGAATGGGAATGCCATGGAAAACTAAAGATTAAGAAAAGCTCTGCCAAACAGAAACAGGATCTGCTGCCTACCGGCACATCAGGAACAGAAGGACTGGCTGCTTCTGCAAAGCCAAGCGCTAGCACTACAAAAGCGACTGTACCAAAAGAACTCGGTGAACAACCTATGAAAACTGCTCAGCAAAAAGAAATAAACGAGGTCACTATTGCTTTTTCAAAAATAATAATAATACTCAGCAATCCTCAATGTGCACCAGAAATAAAAGAAGAAATGAACCGCCGACTGAAGATCTATAATCAATTAATCACCACCCAAAAGCCTGAAAACTTCGACTCAAAAACGGCACTCGCTATTTTAAGAGGCACCTATAGCAAGAATGACTAAGTTTTACCCAAGATTGGTGTGAATAAAAATT
>CAZIMQ010000113.1:0-1647 GCA_964540495.1 uncultured Candidatus Saccharibacteria bacterium
AAGGTCCAGATTTTCCAACGGGCGGAATGATTTTTGGAAAGAAAGACATGAACCACGCTTACTCAACTGGCCGTGGAGGAGTGTGGTGCGTGGAGAAGCTGAAATTATTGAAGATAAAGCAGGTAGCGCTTCAATTGTAATTACTTCTATTCCTTATCGAGTAAACAAAGCAGAGCTCATTGTCACAATCGCGGACATGGTCCGAGATAAAAAGATTGAGGGAATTCGAGATCTTCGAGATGAATCTACAAAAGATATTCGAATTGTGGTTGAACTTAAAAAAGGAGCTTACCCAGAAGCGATTTTGAATTTTCTATATAAACACACAAGACTTGAAGAGGCTTTCCACTTTAACCTAGTTGCCTTGGTTGATGGTATTCCTCTTACTCTTTCTTTAAAAACAATTCTAGAAGAGTTTATAGGGCACAGAAAAATTGTAATCAAGCGTCGTACTGAACATGATCTTGCGAAAGCTTTAGACCGTGAACATATTTTGGTTGGGCTTAAAAAAGCGCTAGATCATATCGACGAGATCATCAAGCTAATCAGAGCTTCAAAAACTGTAGATGACGCTCGGGTGAATTTGATGCAGAAATTTAAATTTTCTGAAAGACAAGCAAACGCAATTCTTGAAATGCGTTTGCAAAAACTTGCTGGTCTTGAAAGACAGAAAATTGAAGATGAACTTTTGGAAGTTCGAGCTCTAATTAAAGATCTTCAAGATATTTTGGATAATCCAAAGAGAATTCCAGCAATTATTACTGAAGAGACCCTTGCGCTTAAAGAAAAATTCGGAGATGAAAGAAAAACTAAAGTAGTTGCAACAGAAGCCAAAACTTTTTCTATTGAAGATGTGATTCCAGACGAAGAGAGTGTGTTGGTTTTAACTTCAGGAGGCTATGTAAAGCGAACTGATCCAGACGAATACAAAAAACAAAAGCGAGGAGGGGTTGGAGTGATGGATCTAAACACGAAAGAAGAAGATTTTATAACTCACTTCATTACAACAACAAACCACAGCGATCTGTTGTTCTTCAGTGATAAAGGAAAGGCTTACAAGATAAAAATGTATGAAATTCCAGAAGGAAAACGAGCTACAAGAGGAAAATCGATTATGAACTTCCTTTCTCTTTCAGCGGATGAAAAAATTACTTCTATTTTGCCTATGCCTAAAGATATAAAAAAATCTTCAGGTCTTTCCCTTTTCCTTGTGACAAAACAGGGAACTGGTAAAAAGGTTGAAGCTGTAAATTTTCATGACGTAAGACGTAGTGGAATTATTGCAATCAGACTAGACACAAAAGATGAGCTTGTTTCTGCTTCATTTGTAGAGAAAAATGACGAAGTAATGCTTGTTTCAAGCGATGGGCAATCAATCCGGTTCCAATCTAAAGAAGTCAGAGACATGGGGCGAAGTGCGGGAGGTGTCCGAGTAATGCGACTAGACGACAAAGTTTCTGTTGTGGGAGCTGACTCAATTAAAGACGGAGTAAAAGATGCTTTTGTTTTGGTTGTTTCTAAAAATGGATATGGAAAGAAAACAGCAATAAAAGAATATAAAACTCAAGGGCGAGGAGGTTCTGGTGTAAAAGCAATCAAAGTTACAGATAAAACTGGAGATTTGATTTCTGCAAAAATTGTAACCTC
>CAZIMQ010000114.1:0-693 GCA_964540495.1 uncultured Candidatus Saccharibacteria bacterium
AGTTTGGGGCAAAGGCGACGGTTGCAAGATCGATCAGAAAAACTTTTGAGCGGTCCACAATAATATTGTCAAAGCAGAGGTCGCGGTGGGACAAGACTAGTTTGTGTTTTTTTATCAACTCCGGAAGAGAGAGAAAAACTATTTTTAGTCCAGACAAAAGAGGTGTCACATGATTCGGATGCAAAATCAGGGACACGAAGAGTGTGAACGGGTAAAGAAAAATCATTTCCCAAAGGGATCTCTTGGTGAGAAATGTTTCTTCGTGAGTGGTGATTTTTGTGCTAAGTTGACTGAGATAGTTTAGTATCGCTTTATAAACGTAAACTTTTTGTTTTGCGGTTAGATTTACAGCACTTCTCCCTTTTATATATTGAATACCAAAAATTATTGATGTTACTGATAATGATTTAAAAAGAATTTTGGGAATGGTGACGAACATTGAAGTCTTTTCCTTATTCAAGCGAGCGGAAATTTTAGAAATGGTCTCATAGGCAGTAATTTCGTTGACGTGATAGTAGAAATTAGAATCAAAGAAATTATTGGTCCACTCTTTGATGATCATTTTCTGTGCGCCATAATTGTAAAGACCAATTCCTGTATTAGAGGTTTTTTTGAAGGTATCGACGTTTTTTTCTAAGTGCCAGCGGCCAACGGTGGTCGGCAGTGAAGAATCACTCTTGTCAGAGAATCTAC
>CAZIMQ010000114.1:703-1636 GCA_964540495.1 uncultured Candidatus Saccharibacteria bacterium
GCTCTTTGACTTCCGCCAGTAATAAATTTTTTAGACTGATGTAGTGGTGTTTCATCGTTATATTAAGGCTAAGAAAGATTTGGCACTATTTGCCCAGTCGTATTTTTTGGCCCACTCGAGAGAGTCTTTTTCCATTTGTCTGCGGATTCGATCATTTTTAATGAGTTTGAGAATTGCCTTCGTGAATTCATTAGTGTTTCCATAAGGGACAAGGAGACCACTGTGGGGATTTTTAATAGAGTCACTTAGTCCTGGAACATTTGAGCCGACAACGGGAGTGCCGCAAGCGTTAGCTTCGATTGAAGTAATCCCCCAGCCTTCCATGAGAGATGGGTTAACAAAAACCCAAGCCTTTTGATAAAGAGCAATTTTTTCCTGTTCAGTGACCTTCCCTGTGAACTCAACATTACTACTGATATTTAGGTCATTTGTGATTCTCATTAGTCGTTTCTTCTCGGGGCCATCTCCTGCGATAATAAATTTGGCGGTAGGGATTTTGTTAATGATGTTTTTTGCTGATTTAAGAAGGACAGGGATGCTTTTATAGTCCTTAAGTCGACCAAGATAGAGAATGGTCGGGTGAGCGGTTTTTTTACCTGGTTTTAATTTTTTTAGATCGACACCGTTATAGATAATAATTGGTTCTTTGTTGGTCATGCGGCGCCCAAGAATATCTGCCTTACTGGATGGTGAAACGGTGAGAACTTGAATTTTTCGATAAACAAAAGGCATTAAAATTTGTTCCAAGAAACTGGCAACCAGAAAGGCTGGATACGGGAGACCTTTTCGGAAGATCTCTTGGTGGACATGGTGAATCAGTAAGTACTTTTTCTCGGAACCAGCATAAAGAGGAGTGAAAAAGGGAATACCGTTCTCACAGTCAATGATGGTTTCATATTTTTTTCTAAATTTGAGAAAATAATAGATCGGAGC
>CAZIMQ010000115.1:0-1634 GCA_964540495.1 uncultured Candidatus Saccharibacteria bacterium
TTCTTTTTCTTTTTCCCACAAAAGAGAAGTTTTTGGTTCTACACCATGAACAATTTCCATTTGTTTTGCATGACCTATAACCTGATCCATAAAATTCTCAATATTTTCTTTCTGTTTAAATGTACGCTGAAGCATAGCAGCAACAAACGCACAAAGAATCACATGCTCTTGTGGATTAAGAGGTATCATTTTTTTAATTTTATTTTCAAATATTACAGCATACTCACTCTCGATTTCCGCAAGTGTTTTTTCTATGGTATAGTCTCCTTGAAACGTGTACATATCAGTTTCTGTAAGCACACTACGAACATTCTGTTTTTTGCCTCGCTTACTTTCACGTTCAAATATCCAGACACAAGGTCCAAAGTTACTCGGAATTTTTGGATCCACAAACTGTTTTAAGTAACATTTCGGGATAGTATGTTGATTTTTTGGATCAGCCATTTATTATTAGATTTCAGTCTCCATTGTGGTGTTTATTCTAAATCCACATCTTGCTCGACATAGACCATTTATACTTTGATAGTTTAAGTTGTAATCAAATTGTACCTCTCCACAATTAGGGCAGACTATACGGCCATGTTTCTTAGTTTCCTTCAGAATAACTGTCACAATTTTATTACGATTTCGAATATACTTGTCTACGTTCTCTCTATTATCGATATATCCTCGCACCCATAGATCTGTAGTAATTCTTCCAGCGGATGTCTCTTTAAAAGGTATCTTTCCTTCATTCAAAAGTTTTTCCCAGTATTGTCGTGTGTGACCGTATTCTTCTGCCACATCTCTCGGGGACATGAACCTAGAATCTGGCATCAAGTAGCCACGACTCAACATATTATTTCGATTTTGCCGAAGAGATTCTGCAAGAGCACCTATTTTTTGCTCTTTAGTCGTTTTTTTGTTCGGGAAATAAAGCTCTAGTGAAAGAGTGCCTTCGTTACTTACTGTGCTATGCCACACATAGTCATATGAAGTTTTGTTTATCTTTGCCATATACTAGCAGTATATCAAAATAGGTTGCCAAAAGCAACCTATTTTGATATACAAACAATTAAGGTACTCAGGTCATCCGATATTAAGTATTCTTGGCGGAGACGGAGGGATTCGCCTCCAAATTTTTAAAAATCGTCATTTTAAAAAATTTTAGGCGCCAGATTTCTGACAAACTCTGCTGAGTTTGTAAACCAGAAATCTGTTCGAATCCCTCACATAAACCTCTGGTTTATTCGTCTCCTTGTCAAAATTGCTTTGCAATTTTTCCTGCGGAGACGGAGGGATTCGAACCCTCGAGGCCGTTTAACGGGCCTGCCTCGTTAGCAGTGAGGTGCTTTCGACCAGCTCAGCCACGTCTCCATACTCTTACAATACCAGTTTTTTTTAAGCTTCGCCACTTTTTCAGTGGGCTAGGGTATAGCAACTTATTTTATCCATACCATTTTTCTTTAATGTTAAAACCACTTCTTTTATTGTTGTTCCGGTTGTTACAACATCATCTATCAATATTATATTTTTATTGGTTATATTTTTTATTTCAAAACAATCTTTAAGGTTTAAAAATCTTTCTTCTTTGCTTTTAGTGTGGCTTTGAGGTTTTGTGTCTTTTATTTTTATCAATATATTTGGATCGTAGG
>CAZIMQ010000116.1:0-1608 GCA_964540495.1 uncultured Candidatus Saccharibacteria bacterium
AGTTTTGTGGTAAAACTAAGCCACACATGATTCATCGACCAAAAAAATCCTTAGGACAAAACTTTTTAAAAGACCAAAGTGCACTACGTGCTATGGTTAGTTCCTCTGAAATTTCCTCAAAAGATACAGTACTTGAAATAGGTCCGGGAAAAGGAGCTTTAACAACAAAACTTTTAGAGACAGGGGCCACAGTTATTGCTATTGAAAAAGATAGGGACTTAATTGGGCTGTTAAATGAAAAGTTTTCTTCAGAAATAAAATCTGGTCAATTTATTTTAATTTGTGACGATATTTTGAAATTTAATCCTGAAACCTATCGCCTAAAACCTATCGCCTATAAAATAGTCGCTAATATCCCTTACTACATAACAGGGGAGATCATTAAAAAATTTCTTGAAACAAATAATAAGCCTGAAAAAATAGCTCTTCTTGTACAAAAAGAAGTAGCGGAAAGAATCGCAGCTAAAGACGGAAAGGAAAGCGTTCTATCTATTTCTGTAAAAATTTTTGGAACTCCAAAATACATTCAAACAGTAAAAGCGAAATACTTTTCTCCGGCACCTAAAGTAGATTCTGCAATTATCACCATTACTCCTTTTGAAAAAAGCAAAGTTTTAGACACGCAAAAATTTTTTTCTTTCCTAAAAGAAGCTTTCAAAAGTAAAAGAAAAACAATCTTTAATAATCTAAAAAGTACAGATTTACCAAAAGAAAAGATTTTAAGTGTTTTAGAAAAAGTTTCTATTAGTGAAAAAACCCGTCCGGAAGACATCTCCGTAGAAAAATGGATCGAGCTTTTTAAAGAAATCCATTTTTAGACTACTGCGAGGTACCAACTCCAGGTCGGAACCCAAGCATGCCATCGTAAGGTACGACTTCACAACTAGTACCATCGTACATTTCGCAAAGACCAGCTTTTGTGCGAGGTTCGTAAGTTCCCAAAAGATATACAGAACTTGCAAGATTAAAGTGTGAAAAAAGTACTGAAACTCCTGGAACATAAACAAATTTTTTTACTTTCAAAGTTGCATAGTCATAGACCAGTATATAAAGATTTGGTGGTGTACATGAACACGGAACAGTAGAAAGCCTAACTCCTCCAAAAGGAGTTTCTGCAGGAGAAACAAGGGAAGTTACTTCTGAAACTTGAGCCAAAGAAACTAAAGGGAAAATTACTAAAATTAAAATATAAAATATTTTTTTCATATTATTTTTCAAAAATTACTATTGTTTTTTTAGCGAAACTCAAAACCCCAGAGCTTTCAACGGTCATAGATATAGGTATTTCAATATTTTTACCACTTCCTCCGAGCGTTTTTTGCATCGACGCAAACATATCATCAAAAAAATCAAAATCTTCAAGTTCAACCAAAGTGTCTTTTATACCTTTTGTATAAGGAATTGAAAAAACAAACTGAAGTGAGTTCTCAGAAACAGTAGTTGGTACAATTGTTGTTTTTCCAAAGTTTCCAGAAAAAACCACTTTTGAATCAGGAGAAAAATTCTTTCCTAAAAGTGTCACGGTTTGACCTTCTTTTACTTCCAAAAAATCTTCTATAAAAATTTCTGGTAAAGGTGTATTTTGAGTCAAACACGAAACTGTGTAAG